>DATMYG010000325.1:0-3647 GCA_035561055.1 Clostridia bacterium
TTATAAACCCTTTTGGATGCGATAACAAGCGCGCTCTCTCGCGCGCGGCGCGGGGCAATAAATGGAAACGCGAAATTGGCCGCTTTGTGCCTGCGGGCCGGTTTGACGCGCGGGACGGGCGGTGCTACAATAAGGGCGACGCATCCGGTTCACTGTGGCACATCGGTTTTTTCAGGAGGCGCGTATGGAACAATTTTACACATGGAAAGCAGCCGCGCGCGCAGCGCTTGGGCGTAGACGGACCAAAATTTGATCCGAAGGGTTGTTCTTTTCAGCTAATCGGGATTATAATCTATATTGTTATCAATTTAACAAAGTAACCGCGTATGCGGAAAACGAGTACAGGAGGTTGTTATGAAGCTGGACAAAACCGTGCAGCGGCTCGTGGACGGCTATGGCAAGTGGGCGGGCGACGCGGCGCTTGCCAATTGCCCCGGCGGCACGGGCCTGATGACGAAGGAGCTTTACCCTTGCGACGCGATGTTCTCCCCCATCCGGGTGAACCGCACCACCCTTAAAAACCGCCTCGTGATGGCGCCCATGGGTAACATCGACATGGCGGAGGAGACTGGCCGCCCCAACGACAAGATGATCCAGTATTTTATCGCCAGGGCGAAGGGCGGCGTAGGGCTTATCACGACCGGCCTCATCCCCATCAGCCACGGGATCGACAATTCCATCACGGAGCTCGGGCACCTTTCCTACTTCCCGCGCATCGACAGGAGCCGCACGGTCTTCTCCGGCTGGCGCGACCTCGCGCAGGGCGTGCACAGCTTCGGCGCGAAAATCTTTGTGCAATTGACCCCCGGCCTCGGGCGCGTAGGCAACCCGCAGTGCCTGATTACCGAAATGAAGTTCCCGGTTTCCGCCTCGATGAACCCCAACTTCTACATTCCGCAGATCCCCTGCATGCCGCTCTCGGATGGTAAATTAAAAAAGATCATTAAAAACGCGGGACAGGCCGCGGCGGACGCCAAGGCCATGGGCCTCGACGGCGTCTACCTGCACGGGCACGAGGGATACCTTTTAGAGCAGCTTACGAACCCGGCGTTCAACAGAAGAAAACTCGGCAGGTACGCAAACGTGCAGCGCTTCGGCATCGACCTCATCAGGGAGCTGCGCCGCCGCGCCGGGCCGGATTACCCGATTATGTACCGCATCGACATGTCCCTCGCGCTTAACGAAACCTACGGCGCGGAGATGGACGAGATCGCTTCGCTGCGGAAGTTCCAAAATGGACGCACCATTCCCGATACGCTCGCGTATATGAAGAACCTCGTCGCCGCGGGCGTGGACATGTTCGACGTGGACCTAGGCTGCTACGACAACTGGTGGCTGCCCCATCCCCCGGCGAGCATGCCCGCGGGCTGCTTCCTCGAAATCGCGGAAATCGCGAAGAACTACCTCAAGGAAAACAGCATCCTCTCGAACGCGGGCGCGGAGGTTCCCGTCGTCGCCGTGGGCAAGCTCGGCTACCCCGACATGGCGGAGAAGGCGCTGCGTGACGGCATGGCGGACATGATCATGCTCGGCCGCCCCTTGCTCGCCGATCCCGAGTGGCCCAACAAGGCCTACGCGGGCCGCGTGGAGGACATCCGCCCCTGCATCGGCTGCCAGGAGGGCTGCATCAACGAATTCGTGGACGGGGGCCACCCGCAATGCGCCGTCAACCCGAGGACGGCGTTTGAGGATATCTACCCCGCCGTCCCCGCCCCCGCGCCTGTAAAAAAGAAGATCGCGATAATCGGCGCGGGCCCCGCGGGCATCGTTACGGCGCTGACGGCGGCGGAGCGCGGGCATGAGGTGGACCTTATCGAAAGAGGGAGCGCCATCGGCGGCAGAATCATCCCCGGCGGCAGGCCGCGCATCAAGTTCGACGTCAATAACTACCGCCTCTACCTCGAGCATGAGGTCGACAAGGCCGTCAAAGCCGGAAAAATAAACCTGCGCCTGAATACGGCGCTAAGCGCCGGGGAGTTGAAGGCCGCGGGCTACGACGCCATCGTCTTTGCCGTGGGCACGAAGAACTCCGTGCCGCCCATCCCGGGTATCGATAAGGTAAACGCCGTGCAGGCGGTGGACGCGCTTATGGACGACCCGCGCATCGCCTGCAAGAAGAAGGCCGTCGTCATCGGCGGCGGCGTAGTCGGCTGCGAAACGGCCTACTACCTCAAATATGAGAAGGACATGGACGTGACCGTCGTCGAGATGCTGCCGTACCTGATGGACGGCGCCTGCACCGCCAACCGCGGCCACCTGATCCACTACCTCAAGGATGCGGGCGCGCGCCTCGTCAACTGCGCGAAGGTGACGGGCTTCGCGGAGGGCAGGGTCAACATTTCGCGCAACATCCACAAGAACGTGCCCAACCCCTACAACACGTGGAGCCCGATTTTACCCAGAAACATCGAGAACCCGCTCGCGCCCAAGCTCGGCGAGGACTATAAAGACGAAACGCTCGAATGCGACCTCGTGGTGCTCGCGACCGGCGGCAGGCCGGACGACGCGCTCTATTTCGAAGCGCAGAAGATTCACGCCGCGCCGGAACTCTATAACATCGGCGACAGCTTCCGCGCGGGCAAGGTGCACGAGGCCACGCGCTCGGCCTACGCGCTCGCGACGAAACTATAAGAAAAGGGGGCGGAATTATGGCCATGATTCTCACGCCCGAGCAGCAGTCCCTATTGGACGGCGCCCTGGGCGAAACCAAGGCGAAGGTCATGAAGACCCTCGTCATGTACGGGGAAACGTTCGGCGCGACCAAGATGGTGCCCGTTACGGGCGAGTTCGGCCACATCGTAACGAGCTTCGGCCTGTCCGTGATGAAGCCCGTCTATAAACTGATGGATGAGCTTATCGAGGGCGGCGCACTCGCTGGGCAGAAGTTCAGCGCAGATCCGCGCCCGCTCGATAAAAACGTACCGGCGAGCGCGCTGCAGAACCTCGTCTTTCAGTTCATGTACGGCAAGCAGGAGGACTATGAGGCGCAGCTTCAAAAGCTCGGCATCCTCGGCGAGGACGCCTTCACCTGCACCTGCTACATGGACGAGGTCGGCAACACGCCAAAGGAAGGGGATGTGCTCAGTTGGGCCGAGAGCAGCGCGGTGGTCTACGCCAACAGCGTCTTAGGCGCGCGCTGCAACCGCAACAGCGGCATTATCGAGCTCTTCGGCAGCATCGCGGGGTATGTGCCGTATTTTGGCTTCCTCACGGACGAGGGGCGAAAGGCCACATGGATTGTAGAAGTGAAAACGACGAAGAAGCCCGAGGCGCAGATTTTAGGCTCCGCCATCGGCATGAAGGTCATGGAGGACGTGCCCTACGTGCGCGGACTCGACAGATTTCTCGGGAACGAGCTCGACGACGAAGCCAAGGCTTATTTGAAGGACTTCGGCGCGGCGACGGCCTCCAACGGCGCGGTGGGTCTCTACCACATCGCGGGGCTCACACCCGAAGCGAAGCGGATGGGCGAATCCCTTGTCGCCGCAGGCGCGAAAACCTACGTGATCGACGACGCGGAGCTTAAGCGCGTCAAGGACAGCTACCCCGTCATCTGGAAGGATAAAAACGCGAAGCCCAAGCTCTGCTTTGTCGGCTGCCCGCACTTGTCCATCGGCCAGCTCAAACGATGGACGCATGACCTCGAG
>DATMYG010000326.1:0-5812 GCA_035561055.1 Clostridia bacterium
GAAGATGATGACGCAGGGGATCGATACGACCCGGAATTGGCGCGCGAGCCCGGGCTCCTCATCCACGTTGACCTTGCAGATTTTCGCCTTGCCCTCGTATTCCTCCGCGAGCTGCTCGATCGTGGGGCCGATCATGCGGCACGGGCCGCACCACGGTGCCCAGAAATCCACGAGCACGGGCTGCGCGCCGCCGACCTCCTGATCGAAATCGGCCTTAGTCAGGTGTTTCAGCATCGTCGTTTTCTCCTTTTATCACAATATCCGTTGGTTCCAGTATCTCCACCATGCGCGGTTTGAACTCCCGCATGCGCGAAAATCGCGGTTCGAGCGCGCGCAGGATGAAGAACGCGCCCGCGGCGAAGAGCAGCGCGGCGAGGGCGGCGGTGAGATCGCCCCAGACGCTGCCCATCGCGGCCCCCGTGACGAGGGCGAGAAGCGGCACGCCGTATACGATCAGGCTCGCGCGAAAGACGCTTTTGCCGTGCAGCTCGATGACCACCTCATCCCCTTCCCGGGCGCCGAGGAGATTGTCGATTTCAACTTCCGCCTCGCTGTCACCCAGGCGGAAGCACGCGTTGCAGCGGCCGCACGCGCCGCTTTTTTGAAAGCGCACCACGGCGGTCTTGCCGCGCGACTCCACCACGACGCCGGTCTGGCGCATTTCGCCTTGCTCACTCATCGAGGTCGAGCTTGATGTGCAACTCCCCGAGCTGCTTGTCCTCCACAGGACCCGGCGCATCCGTCATCAAGCACGCGGCGGTCTGCACCTTGGGGAAGGCGATGACCTCGCGGATGCTCGTGGAACCCGTGAGCAGCATTACGATGCGGTCGAGGCCGAACGCGAGGCCGCCGTGCGGGGGCGTGCCGTACTTGAAGGCCTCCATAAAATAACCGAAGCGCTTCCACGCGGACTCGTGCGTGAAACCGATGGCCTTGAACATCCTTTCCTGCAGCTCCGCCGAGTGGATACGGATGGAGCCGCCGCCGATCTCGTTGCCGTTCATGACCATGTCGTACGCCTTGGCGCGCACCTTTCCGGGGTCAGTCTCCATAAGCTCGATATCCTCGTCGCGCGGGCTCGTAAACGGATGGTGCATGGCCATAAAGCGCTGCTCCTCCTCGTCCCACTCGAGCAGCGGGAACTCGGTGACCCAGAGAAGCTCGAACCTGTTCTCGTCGATGAGGCCGAGACTGCGACCGAGCTCGAGGCGAAGCGCCCCGAGCGAGGCGAACACCACGGTTTCCTTCGCGTCGGAAACGAAAAAGACGATGTCTCCGTTTTCCGCGCCGGTCTTTTTAACGAGCGCCGCGAGCTGCTCCTCCGTAAGGAACTTCGCGAACGAGCATGAAAGCCCCTCTTCCTTGAGGTTCATGTAGGCGAGGCCCTTGGCGCGGTAGGTCTTGGCGAGCGCGGTCAGCTCGTCGATGCGCTTCCTCGAGAACTTGTCCGCACCGCCCGGCACGCGGATGGCGCGCACGCTGCCGCCGCCCTCGATTGCGGACTCGAACACCGAGAAGGAACTGCCCCTAACCTCGCCCGTCACGTCGACGAGCTCGAGGCCGAAGCGAAGGTCCGGCTTATCGGAGCCGTAGCGATCCATCGCCTCGCGCCAGGTCATGCGGCGGAGCGGCAGCGTGACTTCGACCCCCTTATATTCGCGCAGCAGCGCCGCGATGAAACCTTCGTTGACGCTCATCACGTCGTCTTCGTCGGCGAAGCTCATCTCGATATCGATCTGCGTGAACTCCGGCTGGCGGTCTGCGCGCAGGTCCTCATCGCGAAAGCAGCGCGCGATCTGGAAGTACCGGTCGAACCCCGCGATCATCAGGAGCTGTTTATACTGCTGGGGGCTCTGGGGCAGCGCGTAGAATTCGCCCGGATGCACGCGGCTGGGCACGAGGTAATCCCTCGCGCCCTCGGGCGTGGACTTGCACAGGATGGGCGTTTCAATCTCGAGGAAGCCCTGAGCGTCGTAATAGTTGCGCGCGATCTGCGCGATCCTGTGGCGGCCCATGATGATCTGCTGGAGCCTCGGCCTCCGGAGGTCCAGATAACGGTATTTGAGCCTGAGCTGCTCCTGGGTATTGACGTTGTCGTCGATATAGAACGGCGGGGTCTGCGCGCGGCTGAGGATCTTCAGTTCCTTCGCCTCAAGCTCGTACTCGCCCGTGGGCATGTCGCTCCTTACCATTTCCGGCGCGCGGCGGCGCAGGATTCCCTTGACGGCGATCGCGAATTCGCTGCGGATGGTTTCCGCGGCCTCGAACACCTCGCGGGGCAGGGTCGATTCGTCGAACACCACCTGCATGACGCCGCTGCGGTCGCGAAGACCGATGAAGATCAGCGCGCCGAGGTTGCGCCAGCTTCCCGCCCAGCCCATCATCAGGAGCTCGCAGCCAACATCCGAGGCGGACACCTCGGCGCACCGGTTCGTTCTTTTCCAGCCACCCAACAGTTCAGACATATGATTTTCTCCTCTTTTTAAAACGTTTCGTTGACGGCGATGACGTTGATGATTCCGGCCGCGTCCTCAAGCGGGAGTTCCCGCTCTCCTCCGCCAGCCATATCCTTGAGCTTGACGACGCCGCGAAGAAGCTCGTCCTCCCCAAGTATCGCCACGCGGCGCGCGCCGAGCTTGTCCGCGTACTTGAACTGCGCCTTGAAGCTCCTGCCCACGTGGTCGAACTCCGCGCTGACCCCGGCTTTGCGAAGCTGTGCGGCAAAGCGGAGGCCTTGCGCCCTGGCGGCCTCGCCCACGGCCGCGACGTACACGTCGAGCGGCCTGGGCGCGGGAATCTGGCGGAAGCTTTCCGCCACGAGCAGCAGCCTTTCCATGCCCATGCCGAAGCCCACCGCGCACATCTCGGGCCCGCCGAGCTCGGATATCAGGTTATCGTACCTGCCGCCGCCGCAGACGGTGCCCTTGTACGCGCCCTCGGTCGAGATGATCTCGAAGACGGTCTTCGTATAATAATCGAGCCCGCGCACGATCATGGGGTCGACCTTGTAGGCGATGTCGAGCGCGTCGAGACAGCTCTTGAGCTCCTCGAAATGGGCGGCGCAGTCCTCGCAGAGGAAATCGAGCACCTTGGGCGCGTCCGCGACGATGCCCTGGCAGCGCTCCTCCTTGCAGTCGAGGATACGGATGGGGTTCTTTTCGAAGCGCGTTTTGCACGTTTCGCAGAGCGAATTGTAGTTCTCGCGAAGATATGCCTTGAGTGCGTCGTTGTAGGTTGTGCGGCACTCCGGGCAGCCGATGCTGTTGATGTTGACGGAGAGCTTCTCGACGCCGAGCCTGCCGACTAGAGTGCACGCGAGGGCGATGACCTCCGCATCCGCGCTCGCACGCGGCGCGCCGAAGACCTCCACCCCAAACTGGTGGTGCTCGCGAAATCTTCCCGCCTGCGGTTTATCGTAGCGGAAGACCGGGCAATAGAGATAGTACATCTTGGTGGGCTGCGCCTCGGAGAAAAGCCTATTCTCGAGGAACATGCGCACGACCCCCGCCGTGCCCTCGGGCTTGAGGGTGACGGAGCGCTCGCCCTTATCGGTAAAGGTGTACATTTCCTTCTGGACGATGTCTGTCGTATCCCCCACGCCGCGCAGGAACAATTCCGTATGCTCGAGCACGGGCGTGCGCGTCTCATAATATCCATAGGATGCGCAGATTTCGCGTGCGAGCGATTCGACGGCCTGCCATTTGTAGCTGTCTTTGGGGGTAACGTCCTTCATCCCTTTGGGCGCCTGAAGCTGCATAATCCACCTCGCCTGATAAAAATAGGGTCCTCCATCCATAGGGACGGAGAACCCGCGGTACCACCCTGATTGAGCCCTGCTAAAGGCTCCGCTTGATCCCTTAACGCGGGTTTTCGTCCGCGCGTTTCGCGCGGCGGCTCGCGGGGCGTCCTTCGCATCCCCGGCGCAAGACGGCTTACAGCCACGGCCGTCACTCTCTTGTGCGCGTTTGGGAGGCTACATCCCCGTTCATCGCCTTTGAGCCATCATTATAATGGGAAAATAGCCGGATGTCAACGCCCGGGAGCTTTCCTGTAAGCCCTAAGGCACAAGCAAAAAGCGTGTAAACACAAAAAAGTGGCTTCCGCCACTTTTTCGAAAAGCCAAAGGCTTAGATCTCCTTCACCCAGAGGCCATGGAGGTTGCAGTACTCGTACGCGCGCACGGGCTTGTCCCCGCAGGAGAGCTTGAAGCAGGTTTCCGGCGCGCCGCCGACCTCGAGGCACTTGCGCTGGCCGCCCTTTTCGGTCTGCAGGTAGATCCACTCGATGTGGTGCTCGGGCAGCATGGGGTGCGCAACGCTGCCCACCTTGACGGTGACCGTATCGCCATCGACTTCGACGACGGGAACGTGCTTCTCCTTGCTCGCGTCGACGGTGTTGGCCTCGAGCAGGGTCATGGGTTCGCCGCAGCAGATGATCGGCACGCCGGAAGCATGGATCATGCCCACGAGATTGCCGCAATGCTGGCACTGGTAGAATTTAATATCGCACATACAATTTCCTCCTCGTTTTTTATACTGTAATTATAACAGTTACAGATAACTTGTCAAGGTAGGGAAAGGGAAATCTTCCTATGCCGCGCGGAGCGGCGGACGATTCCGCCCCTGTGCAAATCCCGCCGATTATCGTCCGCTCAATCACAGGCGACGACCGTCTGCGCCTTTTCCGCCCTGATCTTTCTGATCGCTTCGGTGAGCATCGGCGTCACCTTGAAAAGGTCCCCGCAGACGCCGTAGTCCGCGATCTCGAAGATGGGGGCGGAATCGTTTTTGTTGACGGCGATGATGCACTCCGAATCCTGCATGCCCGCCTTGTGCTGGATGGCGCCGGAGATGCCCAGCGCAATGTACACCTTGGGATGCACGGTCTTGCCCGTTTGCCCGACCTGATGGTCGGCGGAGAGCCAACCGCCGTCGATGACCGCGCGGCTGCCGCCCACCACGCCGCCGAGCTCCGCGGCGAGCTCCTCCGCGAGCCTGACGCCAAGCTCCACATCCTTGCCGATGCCGCGCCCGACGGACACGATGTACTCCGCGCCGACGAGATCCACAATCTTCTTGGCGGCCTTAACCACCTCAACGACCTCGGTTTGGATATCCGCTTCGCTAAGCTCCACCTTCACATGCACAATCTCGGCCGCGTCGGCCTTCTCCTCGCAGAAGGGGGCCCTTCTCATGACGCCGGGGCGTACCGTCGCCATCGCGGGACGGAAGCGCGGGCAGATGATGGAGGCCATCAGATGGCCGCCGAACGCCGGGCGGGTCATCTTGAGGTTGCGGTCGTTGAGATCGACGCTCATATTATCCACGTCGAGCGTGGAGTTCTGGCGCAGGAATTCGAGGTATTTGGGCACGTCCACGTCGAGGTGCGTGCAGTCCGCGCACAGGCCCGTGTGCAGGCGCGCTGCGCAGCGCGGCCCGAGATCGCGCCCGATGGCGGACGCGCCGATGAGGAACACCTCCGGCTTATGCTCGCGTATCGCGTCGCAGACGACCTTGGCATAGGCGTCGGTCGTATAAGTTTTAAGCAGCGGGTGCTCGCACAAAATAACTTTGTCCGCGCCGTACCCGGCGAGCTCGCGGCAGAGGCACTCGACCCCGTCGCCAAGGAGGAGTGCTCCGAGCTGTACGCCCAGCTCGTCGGCGAGCTTTCGCCCCTCTGAGATCAGCTCGAAATCCGTGGGCATGAGCTTGCCCTCGCGCTGCTCGCAGAACACCCATACGTCCTTGAAGGCCTCTATATCCATGCTGTTGAAAGCCATAACTCTTCCCTCCCCGATCAGATGATGTGCTTG
>DATMYG010000327.1:0-8486 GCA_035561055.1 Clostridia bacterium
TTATACAGATGTAAAGCGCGGACGTCAAACTGGGATCCGGCTTTTTAATCGAATTATATATAAATGCGGTTTGCACATTTTAGTGCCTAAACTATGTTGCTTTTTACATCCCGGTGGATTTATAATGGCATTGGTGGGAACACTTCCCATGGAGAGCTTCTCTTCACAGAAATACAAGAAAACAGGAGATCATTATGGAGTACAACAGGATTTTCAACTTTTCCGCGGGTCCTTCCATGCTGCCCGTCGAGGTCCTCGAGAGCGCGCGGGACAACCTGATCAATTACGAAGGCTGCGGCATGTCCGTCATGGAGATGAGCCACCGCTCCAAGGTGTACGACGCCATCGTACAGGATGCGGAAAAGGGCCTGCGCAAGGTGATGGATATCCCCGACAACTACAAAGTGATCTTCATGCAGGGCGGCGCGACGCTGCAGTTCGCATGCGTGCCGCTGAACCTGATGAACAAAAACCGTAAAGCCGATTATATCGTGACAGGCAGCTTCGCCGGGAAGGCCGCCAAGGAGGCCGAGAAGTACGGCAAGGTCCAGATCGCCTGGACGGGCAAGTCCATCAACTTCGCGCGCATTCCGCGCCAGGAGGAGCTTAAGCTCGATCCCGAGGCGGACTATGTGCACATCTGCTTCAACAACACCATCTACGGCTCCTGCTGGGACTACATCCCCGATACGGGCAATGTGCCGCTGGTGGCGGACCTCTCGAGCTGCATTCTGAGCCGCCCGATCGACGTGTCGAAGTTCGCCATGATCTACGCCGGCGCGCAGAAGAACATCGCCCCCGCCGGCCTTACGATTGTGATCATCCGCGAGGACCTTCTTGGCAACGTCAACCCCATCACCCCCATCATGTGCGACTACACCATCAACGCGGCGGAAGGCTCCATGTACAACACGCCTCCCTGCTGGTGCATCTACATCTGCAAGCTGGTCATGGATTGGCTCCTGAAGACCGGAGGCCTTAAGGAACGCGAGAGGATCAACGTCAAGAAGGCCAAGCTTCTCTACGATTTCCTGGACGGCAGCGATTTCTATACGACCGCCATCGAAAAGGGCAGCCGCTCGATCATGAACGTGCGCTTCAATACGCCCAGCGAGGAACTCGACGCCAAGTTCGTCAAGGAGAGCGTCGCAGCCGGTATGACCAACCTTAAGGCGCACCGCTCCACGGGCGGCCTTCGCGCGTCCATTTACAACTGCATGCCGATGGAGGGCGTAGAATACCTCGTCGCCTTCATGAAAAAGTTCGAGGCCGAGAACAAATAAGGAGAAGCAACATGAGGATACTTGCGACAGACGGATTGGATAAGTCGGCGGTTGCGGCGCTCAAGGCAAAGGGCCACGAGGTGGTCGAGCAGTTCTACGAGCCCGCGGAACTCGCCACTCAGGTGAAGGAGTTCGACGTGCTGGTCGTGCGCAGCGCCACCAAGGTGAAAAAGCCCATTATCGACGCCGCGAAGGAAACGGGCAGGCTCAAGCTCGTCATCCGCGGCGGCGTGGGCGTGGACAACATCGACGTGGAGTACGCCGAGCAGAACGGCATACAGGTCAAGAACACCCCGCGCGCCTCGAGCAACACGGTCGCGGAGCTCGCGCTCGCCCACATGTTCAGCGTCGCCCGCTTTATTTCGATCGCAGGGCACTCGATGCGCGAGGACAGGTGGGATAAGAACGAATACAAGGGCATCGAGCTTGCGGGCAGAGCCTTGGGCATCATCGGCTGCGGCCGCATCGGGCAGATGCTCGCCGCCAAGGCGCAGGCGCTGGGTATGAAGGTTCTCGCCTGCGACATCTACCACTGCCCTGGCCTCGAGTGCGAAACGTTCCGCTACTGCGAGTTGGACGAGCTGCTGGCGAATTCCGACTTTATTTCGCTGCACACGCCGAGCCTCGACGGCAAGCCCCTCATCAACGCCGAAACCATCGCCAAGATGAAGGACGGAGCGGTCATTATCAACACCAGCCGCGGCAACAATGTGGACGAAGCCGCGCTGCTCGACGCGCTCAACTCCGGCAAGCTTCGCGGCGCGGGGCTCGACGTGTTCCAAGAGGAGCCCGCCAAGAACCACGCGCTCTACTCCCACCCGCACGTGTCCTGCACGCCGCACATCGGCGCGCAGACCGCGGAAGCGCAAAAGCGCGTCGGCGGGGAGATTGTGGACATCATCTGCGCGATGTAAGATTTTCTGGGGAACAATGGCGCGGGGCTTCCGAAATCGGAAGCCCCGCGTTTTTTAATTCCGTTATTCCTCGGGTTTGACGCCGAGCGTATCGTCGAACACGATGCGGATCTCGAGATCTGTCAGAGTCATGTCCGTATCGATCTGGGCGAAGAGAGCCGTCTCCCCCGGCGGCAGGATCAGGATATACGACGCGTCGCGCGTCTGCAGCCTACCCTCGGCCACCAGCTCCCCGCTTTTATCGTAGAACGCGGCGAGCGCGGCACAGACAATGGTTTCGGGGTAATCGTTGACGACGATAGCGTCCACGAAGGTATCCCCCTCCTGCTCATAAACCTGCACGTTCCGAAAGGACAGGTATTGCTTGAAATGGTCCGCGCCGGAGATGAAGCTGCCCTTCGCGTCGAACGCGGGCGCGGGGGTCGCCGTCGCCGCAGGCATCGAGGAGGGAGAGGGCGAAGGCGTGGGCGACGGGGTCGGCGCAATCGTCGGCGCGGGCAGCGTTTCGCCCGGTACGAGCGCGGGCCGCGCGCTCACGCAACCGGAAAGCGCCGCCGCGAGGAGCGCCGACGCGAGGATGATTAGAATCCGCTTACTTGCCGCCCAGCGCTTCATGCTTCCCGCTGTGCTCGCGGATCAGGCGCTGCTTGAGGTCATACAGCCTGTCGGAAAGGTCGACTTTATACTCATGCGGGTTCAAAAGACGCTTGCTCTCCTCCCAGAAGGTAGCAAGCTCCCGCTTGGCGTAGGCTTGTATCTCGCTCATTTCGGGAGGCGTATAAACCTGCCTGCCTTCCACGAACAGGGGCACGAGCAACTCACGCACGCTGAAATTCGTCAGCAGCTTCGTCCTGTATTTCTGCTCCGGATGATAGATGCGAAGGGGCTGCCCTTCGTCGATGGTTTCGTCCGCAAGGGCGACGAGGTCGGCGAGCGCCATGCCGTTCTTTTTATCGTACAGGCGCAACACCTTCTTGTAGCCGGGATTCGTTATCTTGGCGATATTGTCGGAGATTTTAATTTTCGGATACTCGACGCCGTTGATGATTTCCGCCGAGAGCTTATATACGCCGCCGAGTGCCGGGCAGTCGAGGGAGGTGATGAGCCTCGTGCCCACGCCCCACACGTCGATCCTCGCGCCCTGTATCTTGAGATCGCGTATTACGGTTTCGTCGAGGTCGCCGGAGGCGAAGATCTTGGCTTCGGTATGGCCCGCATCGTCGAGCATCTGGCGCGCCTTCTTGGAAAGGTACGCGAGGTCGCCCGAATCGAGGCGGATGCCGACGGGCTTATACCCCCTGGCCTTCAATTCGTCGAACACCCGGATGGCGTTTGGCACGCCGGAGCGCAGCGTGTCGTAGGTGTCCACTAGGAGCAGGCACGAGGTCGGGAAAATCTCGGCATAGGCGCGGAAGGAATCGAGCTCCGTCGGGAAGCTCATGACCCAGCTGTGCGCATGGGTGCCTTTCACGCCGACGTGGAACATCTGCCCGGTCAATACATTGCTCGTTGCGCTGCAGCCGCCGATCATGGCGGCGCGCGCCCCGTAGATCCCCGCATCCGGCCCCTGCGCGCGGCGCAGGCCGAACTCCATCACATCGTCCCCCGCGGCGGCATAAACCACGCGGGCGGCCTTAGTTGCGATGAGCGTCTGGTGGTTGACGAGGTTCAAAAGAGCCGTCTCGATCAGCTGCGCCTGCATGATAGGCGCGCGCACGCGGATCAACGGTTCGTACGGGAACACGACCGTACCCTCGGACATGCCGTAAATTTCCCCGGTAAAGCGGAGGGTACGAAGCTCGTTCAAGAACTCCTCATCGAAGAGGTTGAGCGAGCGCAGATACGCAAGGTCTTCCTCCTCGAAGCGAAGGTTATTGATGTAGTCGATGACCGATTCCGTGCCCGCCATGACCGCGTAGGCGCTGTTCTCGCGGTTGCGGAAGAACAGGTCGAACACGGCCTCGTTTTTGGTCATACCGTAGCGGAAGTACCCGTACATCATCGTAAGCTGGTACAGATCCGTCATCATGGTCAGGTTGCGCGCGCTGGTAATGTCCCCCATCTCAGTCTTCTTTCTTATCCTCGCCGTCCTGCACGGCCTCGTCGTCCCCCATGGCGCCGTCAAGCACGCTTGCATCGGCTGCGTTGGCATCGTGTTCGGTTTCAATATCCTCTTCCTCGGCGGCGTCCCCCTGATCCCCGCTTACGGCGTCAGCTTCCCCGTCCGGCTCTCCGCCCTCGTCGGCGACTTCACCGTCCCCGGTTTCTTCCCCGCCTTCCTTATCCGCCTCGTCCTGCGCTGCGGCCTCAAGGGGGGAGGGCCAGATGAGCTTGCCGAGCTTCTTTTCGCGCAACGCGCGCACGATCAAAAACGCGGCGGCCAGCACGAAGAGGATGGCGCTCAACAGCTGGGAAACGCGGATGCCGTCCGCAAGGCCCGGCGCGCTGGGCTTGATGAGCCAGAGACTGTCGGCACGAAGGCCCTCCACAAACATGCGCTCGAACGAATAGAGCAGCGCATACCATATGAAGGCGTCACCGTCGTGCTTGAAGCGTTTGCGCGCGAGCATGATGAAGGCAAAGATTAAGAGGCACCAGACGGATTCGTAGAAGAACGTCGCAAGGTGCATATGCCCGCCGTTGGCCGCGGTGATGCAGGCGGTGCAGAGCGCGCCGTCGAAATAGTGCGCGCCTTCGATCGACACGCTGAAGGGGAAGAAGTTGAGAATTGGAAGCTTGGCGAGCATATCGGTGGTGACGGGCAGGCCGTAGGCTTCCTGATTGAAGAAGTTGCCCCACCTGCCGATAGCCTGCGCGAGCACGAGTCCGGGCACGATAACGTCCGTCAGCGCGAGAAAGCGCACCTTCCTGATCCGCGCGAAGATGAACGCTGCCAGAAGACCGCCGATCACCGCGCCGTAGATGGCGAGGCCGCCTTCCCAGATATACAGGATGCGGATCGGGTCTGCGAGATAGCTTTTCAGCTCGAAGAGCACATAATAGAGCCGCGCGCCGATCACGCCCGCAGGGATAACCACAAGGCAGAGGTCAATTACGATGTCGCGGGGCAACTTCTTGCGTTTTTCTTCGATCTGCGCGAGGATCACCGCGAGCACAATGCCCACGGCCATCAAAATTCCGTACCAGTAGATATCCTTGCCGAATAGGTTGAACGCGACCCTGTCCGGATTCATCATGTGCATATCCTCCCAAAGTCAGAAATATTCCCCAACTTGTATGAAGCCATTATACAACATGGAAGCGAATATGGAAAGCCGCCTTATGGCACGTTGCCATCGATATCCACGAGGTTCTCGGCCGCCGCGCTGTCCATTTTTTGAAAATAGTAGGTATAGATTTCTTCCGCCGCCGAAACGCCCCATGAGCCGGAATAGCCGCTAGGCACGCAGATGATGACGACAAGCTCCGCGTCGCCCTCGCGCGGGGTGTAGGAAATGAACCACGAGGTATCCTCGATGTCGATGGAGGATAAACCGATCTGCGCCGTGCCGGTTTTACCGGCGATGCGCTCGACATAGCCGGCGTCCCTGAACGCCTCGCTGAACTTGCCCGCCGCCGTGCCGTGGTCCTCCTCGGACACGACGCCCTTCATGCCCGCCTTGATGGCCGCCCAAAGCGCCTGCCACTCGGCGCCGTCGTCGCCGATGCGGTAGGAAAGCGCGGCGTTGATGTCCTTGACAAGGCTACCGTCCGCGCCGATGATCTTATCGACGATGTTCGCGTCGTACACATAGCCTTCGTTGGCGATGGCGGAGGCGTAGCGCGCCACCGCGACGGGCGTCACGAGCGTCACGCCCTGGCCGTAGCCCGTGCGAATGGTCAGCGTCGGCTTCCACTGGATCTCGTTGAGCAGCGTCACGATCTCGCTCGTCCAAGGCTGCGCCGCGGTGTAGCCCTCCGGAATGCCCAGCTCTTCGCTGATGATGCGGCGGATATCGGGACCCTTACCGTCGAGTCCGTTGCCGTCCTGCAGCTTCATCAGGCGAAGGGCACAGCCGCTCACGGCCTCGTCGTCGATTTCCATGCCGCGCAGGCTCACATATTCGCTCAGGCGCTCGCACAGGCGCTTGTAAATCAAGAGCGGCAGGCTCGTTTTCTGACCTGATACGGAAAGCTCGCCGCCCGCGTCGTCAAGCCCGTTGTCGAACAATACGTCCTGCCCGCCGCAGATGCCCGTCGCTTCGCCGGTAAGCTCGATGTTGGTGCTCTTGGTCAGGCCGAATCTGCCCGCCCATTCGTTGAGAAGGTCGATGCCAAGACGGTGCGCCACCTCGCAGAAAAAGAAGTTGCACGAAACCGTGACCGCTCCGGTCAGCGTCAGGTTCGCGTGCTCCTCGTGGTTGGTTTTCCAGCAGCGCGGCGCGTTGGTCTTGGTGATGCTGCCGTCCTCGTTATAGATATAATAGTAGCCGCTGTCGCCGCGGTCGTTGATTTTCTCATCGATGGCGATCGCGTCCTCCGCGACGCCAGCGACGCCCGTGACCATTTTGAAGATGGAACCCGGCGCGAAGCGCGCGGAGATGGCCTTGTTGCGCAGCGGCGTCGTATCCTTGGCCTCCTCGGTAGGCTCTGACGACAGGCCCAGGTATTCCTTCTGCTCGTCCGTCAGGCCCTGGATGAACCAGTTGGGATCGAAGGTCGGATACGATGCCATCGCGTACAGCTCACCCGTCTGCGGATCCATGACGACGATGGCGCCCGTCTTGGCGATGTCGATATCCTTACCCGCGTACTCGCCGCCCTCGTCCGCGGCGATGAGCGCCTGCTCCTCCGCCGCGATCTTTTCGATAAGGTCCGCAAGCGCCTTTTCAGCCACGGCCTGAAACTCCGCGTCGATGGTGAGCATGACGTCGTTCCCGTTGGTGGCAGGCGTTTCGGAAAGCCTTCGTATGATGCTGCCGTTCATGTTGATTTCGACTTCCTGCGAACCCTTATGCGCGCTGGTCGCGCCGGTCAGGTACGCCTCCATCGTCGACTCAACGCCGGAAACGCCCACGAAGTCGTCGTACGAGTAGCCCATCTTTCCGGTCATGTCGATCAAATGCTCGCCGGTTTCGGAATACACATATTTGTCGTCCTCGTCCACGAGGTAGTACGGCTCAAGCTGCTCCTTCGTATAGCCGAGGGCGAGCAGCGCGGATTCGCTCACCTTGCCCGCGGTCTGCTGCATATAGCCAAGGATGTGCGCCGCGAGCGTACCGCGCGGATAAACGCGCGTGGTACTCTGCGCCACCTGCATGCCCACGAGCTCGTCGCTATGCTCCATGATCTCGGAAACCACCCCCTCGCCTACGTCGTAAGCGATGGTGATGGGCTCGTAAGCGCGGTAGTTGTTGAGGTTGACCTCCTGGCGGATAGAAATGATCTTCTTGGCCTGTTCGAAGGTATACTCCTCCGGGATATACCAGCTCCTCCTGAGGTAATTGTAGGCGTATTCCGCCGTCGGCCACTGTGAAAGGTCCCATACGGAGGGGTCGTCCGGATAGTCGACGTAGTTCTGATCCCGGATGGTGAGGCCCATCGCCTCGCAGAAGTTCTTGTAGCGCGCCTTGACGGCGGTATCCGAAGTTACGCGCCAGTCGTAGGTAAGCGCACCGTCTTCCCCCATGACGATGTAGGAGGTATCGATCGTGGAGCCGCCCTCGCGCTCGATGATGTCGATGACGCGGATGAGCGACTCGGTATAGACGCTCGAATCATAGCTGGTGCGGTTGTCCGCATCGCGCAGGAACTGCACGTTGTAGCATGTTTCATCGTAAGCGAGCACCACGCCGTTGCGGTCGAGGATACGCCCTCGTTCGCCCTTGACGGCGATGGTCTTTGTGGAGCGTTTTTCCGCGCTTGCAGCCCACGCGCCGCCCTCCACTATGGTGAGCTGCCCCAGGCGGTACACGAGCGCGCCCATGAGAGCCATGGCCAGCGCGGTCAGTATGATGAAGCGTACGACCGGCTTTCTCACATGACGCCTCCGGACTCGGAGCGCTCGCGCATGGCGCGCCTCTCGTTGCGGATCTGTCCGGCGTAGAGCTTCTTCATGAGCACATGCACAGGCATGCACAGCGCCACGCTCATGAGCATGCAGGGCAGTATGTATGCGCCAAGCACGCTAAAATAAGCAAAATCCGCCCCGGAAAGCTTCGCAGCCAAGGCCATTACATGCTCCTTAAATAGCGCGCCCGCCGCGGCGATCAGCGCGGGGAAGACGAGGTTGTCCGCATAGTATTTTTGATAAAAGAAGCCGCCCGCCGCACCGCATACCATGTAGCCG
>DATMYG010000328.1:0-13256 GCA_035561055.1 Clostridia bacterium
GGCCTTCGGCTGTGGACGCCTCGTCCACGCCCAGTGTGCCCGTGACGACGAGCGCTACGCCCTTTAAAAGCTTCTCGAATCCGGCCGCGTCCAGGATGGTATCATAGCTTCGGGAGAGCGTGCCGTTCGTGACGGCGGCGAGCGCGCCCGCGAAACCGTTGCCGGGGTCGATCTCCCGCCCGAGAGCTTTGGAGAGAGCGGCGAGGAAACCTTCAGCTCCCTCGGGTAGCGGGGAAGGCTCCGACGCATCCGCCACGACGAACTTCGCGCCCTTGAGGGCAGGGTTGAGGAATTCCGCGTCCGCCGAGGCGACGCGGGGCAGCGCGGCGGCCCCGGCGGCAAGTTCCGCGCCCGTATCGTCGAAGAATTTTACGCCCAACGCCCGCGCGAGGCCAAAGCCGCAGTCATACACCGCGCGCTCGTGTACGCCCACGATGAATTGGCGAAGCCCTTCGTCCAGCGCGCGGCGGATGAGCTCGCCCGTGCCGCGCGAGGACGCGTTGCAGGTTTCAGGCTGCGGCGCTTCGGCGGGCGGCGCCGTTTCGATGACTGCCAGCTTGCCGCGCAACACCGCGTACTCTGCCTTGATCTTGCCCTCACCCTCCGGCGGGGAAACCTGCGCGCGGCGCAGCGCCCCGTCGCATGCGGTGATGAGTGCGCGCGCGAAGCCCGCCCCGCCGTAATTGACGGGCATGGGCACGAGCTTGACGCCCTGATAATGCTTGCGCGCCGCGAGCGTCAAGAGCTTGATCGCGTCCACGGAGGTAAGGCCGGGGAGGTAATCCTCGGGCGCGAGCAGCAGTTTGATGCCCTTGCCCACGGGGCTGCGCCAGCCGCGCGCGCGGGGCACGGTCAGCCCGTCCAGCGTGCCGTCGCCGCCTGTCACGCGGCCGTTCTTCTGGATGGTTCCGTAGTAAGAAAGCCCTTCCACGCGTTCGAGGCGGTTGTTTTCGATATAAGGGCGCGTATGCGTCAGATACATGCCTATGGCGGCGTCCTCGTCGATGGCGGCGAAGACCTCACGCATCTGCTTGAGCTTGCCGCCCATGATCACGGCAAGGAAAATATCCCCGCTCTTCTGCGCGCCCGCCTCGCTTGAGAGCGGGTCGTTTCCGCCGTACACCTGCAGACCCTCGAGCTCTGTGAGCGTGAGCACGGAGAAGATTTCTTCATATACCCTGCGGGCAAACTCTCGCTCGGGCAGTTCCGCCATGGCCGCGAAGCGGATTCCCAGGCCAAATTTCGTGATCTGCATCAGTACTCGCCTTTCATGTAGCGTTCCTGCTCGGGGGTAAGCGCGTCCAAACCGATGCCCATCGCGCCGATCTTGAGCATGGCGACCTCGCGGTCGATCTCCTCCGGAATGTCGTAAAGCCCCGGCGCGAGGTGTTTGCCGTGCAGGGCAATGTGCTTCGCGCCCAACGTCTGGATCGCGAAGGAAAGGTCCATGATGTCCGCGGGGTGGCCGTTGCCCGCCACAATGTTGACGAGCCTTCCGTCCGCCATCACGTTGACGACGCGCCCGTCGGGGAGATAGTATCCTTCAATAAAAGGTTTCCTCTCTTCGACACGCGCACCCATGGCGAGGAGGTCGGGCTTGCTGAATTCCACATCGAAATGCCCGGCATTGGCCAGCAGCGCGTTGTTCTTCATCTTCTCGAAGTGGCGGCGCGTGATGACGTCCCTGCAGCCGGTCGCCGTGATGAAGATATCTCCGAGCGGCGCGGCGTCGTCCATCTTCATCACGCGGTAGCCGTCCATCGCCGCCTCGAGCGCGCGATAGGGATTCACCTCGGTGACGATCACGTTCGCTCCCAGGCCCTTCGCACGCAGGGCGATGCCGCTCGAGCAGAAGCCGTAGCCTGCGACGACCACGGTTTTGCCCGTGACCATGTTGTTGGTCGTATACATGACGGCGTCCCATACGCTCTGTCCCGTGCCGTGCCTGTTGTCGAAGAGGTGCTTGCAGTTGGCGTCGTTGACCGCCATCATCGGGAAGGGCAGTTTGCCCGCCGCTGCGCGCGCACGAAGGCGGTGGATGCCCGTGGTCGTCTCCTCGCAGCCGCCGATAAGATTTTCGGCATACTCGGGGTGCTCCTCGCAAAGCATGGAAACGAAATCCCCGCCGTCGTCTATGATGATGTGCGGACGGAACTCCAGCGTTCTTCGGATATGCTCATGGTATTCCGCCGGAGTTGCGCCGAACCAGGCGTTGACCTCCATACCCTGCTCGAAGAGCGCGGCGCAGACGTCGTCCTTCGTGGAGAGGGGATTGGAGCCCGTCACGGCGACGTCCGCCCCCGCGGCGCGCAGGAGAAGCGCGAGGTAGGCGGTCTTCGCCTCGAGGTGCACGCTCACGCTCACGCGCAGCCCTAAAAAGGGCTTTTCGGCGGCGAAGCGCTTCTCGAGCGCGCGCATGACCGGCATAAATTCGCGCACCCACGCGATGCGTTTGCTTCCGAGGGGCGCGAGCGAGGCGTCTCTGATGGCGCTCATGATCTGTCCTCCGATGCGGAATTTTCGTATACAAGGAATTATATACCCAAGCGGGTGTATGGTCAAACGCCGGAAAATGAGGTAATATATCCCCATGGATATTCTTTTCAGGAACGCCACAACTCTGACCATGTGCGACGAGCAGCCGATCATAGAAGGCGGCTTTGTCGGCGTAAAGGACGGGTTCATCGTCCACGTCGGCGCGGCCGAGCCGGAGGAAAAGCCCGCGCGCGTAGTCGACTGCCGCGGCGATATCCTCATGCCCGGCCTTGTCAACGCGCACGCGCACACGGCCATGTGCCTCATGCGCGGGTACGCGGACGACTACGCGCTCCACGAATGGCTCTTCGAGCATATTTTCCCCGTCGAGGCCAAACTGACCGCGGGGGAGATTCTCATCGGCGCGCGTCTGGGCTTCGCGGAGATGATCGCCTCGGGTACGACGAGCGTGAGCGATATGTACTTCTGCCAGCCGGACGTGGCACAGCTTGCGCTTGAAACCGGCATGCGCGTATCGCTGTGTAACGGCGTCGTCGCGCTGGGCGGCACGCTCGACCCGTGCGACCGCTGCTTTACGGAGTTAGACGCGCTCGTACGCGATTTCCACGGCAATGGGGACGGCCTCGTGCGCGCGGACGCCTCCATCCACGCGGAGTATACGAGCTTTTCCGCCGCGTGGGAGAAAGAGGCGGAGCTTGCTTTGGAGCACGGCCTCGTACTGCACCTGCACCTTTCCGAAACGAAGGCTGAACACGAGGCCTGCATCGCGAAATACGGAAAAACCCCAGCGCGCGCCTTCTATGACGCGGGCGTGTTCCGCGCGAAGACCCTTGCCGCGCACTGCGTTTGGCTCGCGGACGAGGACATGGATATCCTCGCCGAAAACGGCGTAAGCGCCGCGCACTGCCCGGTGTCGAACCTCAAGCTCGGCAGCGGGATCGCGCGCGTACACGAGATGATGCAGCGGGGCGTGAACGTCGCGCTCGGCACGGATGGGTGCTGCTCCAACAACTCGCACGATCTGTTCGAGGAAATTAAGCTCGCGGCGCTGCTCGCCAAGGGGGCAAGCGGCGACCCCACGCGCCTTCCCGCGTATGAGGCGGTCAGGCTCGCCACCGTCAACGGCGCGAAGGCGCAGGGCCGGGAAGGGCAGATCGGTCGGGTGAAGGTTGGGTATCAGGCGGATCTGATCCTCATCGACACCGCCTCGCCCTCGATGTGCCCCATGTACGCCCCGGCCTCGGCCGTTGCGTATGCCGCGAAGGGGAGCGACGTGCGGCTCACGATGATACGCGGCAAAATCCTCTACGAAAACGGTGCGTTCACGACCATAGACATAGAAAAGGCAATCAGGGAAGCGCGCGATATCGCTTTGCGCCTCCATAAGGAGAACGGCAGATGATCACCTTCGAACAGATCAAGGCGGACCCCGCCATCAAAACCTACATCACCGAGGCGGACTCCCTTCTCGCGGCGCTGGGCTACACGGAGCACAGCTTCGCGCACGTGGGCAGGGTCGCGGACATCGCGAAGTACATCCTGCTTACCATGGGCTATTCCGAGCGCGAGGCGGAGCTTGCGCAGATCGCCTCATGGCTGCACGACATCGGCAACATCGTCAACCGCGCCGACCATGCGCAGAGCGGGGCGCTGATGGCTTTTCGCATCCTTGAGGATCTCGGCGGAGGTCCCGAGGACATCGCTAAAATTATCGCCGCCATTGGCAATCACGACGAGGGTACGGCGGAGCCCATCAGCGCGATCGCGTCGGCGCTCATCCTTGCGGATAAGACCGACGTGCGCTATACCCGCGTGCGCGCGCAGGACCCCGCCAAGTTCGATATCCACGACCGCGTCAATTTCGCCGTGCGCGAAGGCAAGACCTACATCGACGAGGAGAGGGAGAGCATCACCCTCAACATGACCATCGACACGCACTACTGCTCGGTCATGGATTACTTTGAAATCTTCCTCGAACGTATGCTGCTCTGCCGCCGCGCCGCGGAGTTTTTTAAGCTTACGTTCCGCTTGATCGTCAACGGCCAAAGGTTGCTCTAAGGAGGGGTGCGCATGGAAACCACGGAAAAGTGCGTCTACGTCCTGTTTTCGCGCCAGAATACGAAAATCGGTCGCTTTATCCGGATGTTCTTCAGGGACAGCCGCTATTCCCACGTGACCGTCGCGCTCGACGGTAGCCTCTACGCGATGTACTCCTTCTCGCGTAAGCGGCACGACTCGCCCTTTTCGGGCGGCTTCATGCGTGAGTATCCCTCGCACTTCCTCATCGGCGGGCGCGACTTGATGATCAAGCTCTGCCGCGTCGAGCTTGACGATGAGTCCTACCGCCGCGTGATGAAGCGCATCGAGCACTGCAGGTCGCATCAAAGCCGCATGCTCTACAACCTTTACGACGCCTTCGCGTTGCCCTTCGGTCGGCGCGTGCATCTGCGGGACGCATACACCTGCGTGGACTTCGCGGCATACCTGCTGGATATGGATATGAGCATAGACAGCATCGGCGCGTTCGAAGAAAAGCTCAACCGCTATTGTATCTACGAGGGCAGCCTCATGGCCTATATCGAGGCTACGGGTACGACCACGCCGGCCGAGGACGATTATTTCGTCCGCAGGGGTCTTGTCGCGGCGGCACGCGATCTCGTCGCGCTGCAGACAAAGCTCTGGCGCAGGCTCCACAACGAGGCGGCGCGGGTATAAAATTGCTTATTGACTTTATGATTTTGTGGATTTATAATTTTGTAAATCACAAAATAGGAGGTCTGATTCTCATGCATGTGCCCACGCATCTCAAACACAAACCAGTCGTAGTCGTGGAGAATTACGAGAACATAGACGGCAGGGACGCGTACCGTTCGAGCGCGAAGGGGCTTTCCGTAGGCCTTGCGCAATGGAACGAGCGCGGCAGGCTTGATATGTCTGCCAAGGTATGGCGTACATCGGAGGGGAAATGGTCCCGCCTGTCGGAGGAATTGCCCATCCACCGTGTGCTCGACTTGGCGCTCCTCTTCTGCCGCGCGAAGCAGTATTTTGCAGACAGCTATCGTTTCCCTAAAAACTACGATCCTCAGCATACGACCATCGATCGCATCGGTTTGCAGGGCGATGCGATGACGGTGGAAATCTGTACCGCGAACGAGCATATCGACGAGGATGTCAAGCTCATGCTTGAGGCCATGGCAAAGGACGACGAGCTTGTGAGCGAGCGGCTTTTTGCGCTGGGTTCGCTCCTGCAGCAAATGGGCTACATACGCCCGGCAAGGGAGAACAAGTAGGAGTATGTCGGTGGATGCTGTCAGGGAATACCTGGCGAAGTTTGGCGTCGCGGAGCGCATCCGCGAGTTTACCGTTTCGAGCGCGACCGTAGAACTCGCCGCCGTCGCCGTGGGCGTGGAGGCGGCGCGCATCGCCAAAACCCTCTCTTTTCGGGACGGGGAAGGCTGCATGCTCGTCGTGACGGCGGGGGACGCGCGGGTGGACAACCGCAAATTCCGGGAACGCTTCGGCTTTAAGGCGCGCATGCTCTCGCACGAGGAAGCCGTGGCGCTCACCGGACATGCCGTGGGCGGCGTGTGCCCATTCGCCTTGCCCGAAGGCGTGAAGGTCTATCTTGACGCGTCGCTGAGGCGCTTTGAAACCGTGTTCCCCGCGGTGGGCAGCGCGAGCAGCGCCGTGGAACTGACCTGCGAGGAGCTCGCGCTCTGCTCCGGCGGAACGTGGGTGGACGTGTGCGGAGTAATTGACAATTAAGAACGCCGGCGGGCGGGCACGGAGGCTGCGCCGGCGAGCGGAAATGTAGGGGCGGATAGTATCCGCCCGTTCCGTCTTCAAGGAAAGGACTACTGAGATGAACCGACCGATCCATGAGCATGTGAGCCGCGAGGAGCTGCTCCGATGGACAATTGATCTCGTCTCCACCCCCTCATACAGCGGCCTGCCGAACCAGGAGGCCGGGGTAGGCGCTTATATCAAAGGGGTCTTCGACCGCGAAGGCATCGAATGTCGCATCGTCCCGCTGCGCGACGGCCGCTGCAACGTGTACGCGCGGCTGCCCGGCGCGGGCGGCGGCAGGTCGCTGATGCTCAACGGGCACATGGATACCGTCCCCGCTTACGGCATGGACCACGCGTTCGAACCGTGGCTGGACGACGAAGGCAGGCTGCATGGGCGCGGCACCTCGGACATGAAAGGGCCGCTCGCCGCCATGATGGGCGCGCTTGTCGCCATCAAAAGAAGCGGCGTAAAGCTATGCGGAGACCTTCTTTATTGCGCCGTCGCGGATGAGGAGGAGGGCAGCCTCGGCACCATCGCCCTAGTCGAGGAAGGGCTGCGCGCGGACGCCGCCATCGTCGGGGAGCCGACGGGTACGGGCAGGATCGCCATCACGCAGAAGGGACTTGAGTGGTTCCAGTTTGACTTCACCGGCCGCACGGTGCACGGCGGCGCGTACCGCGAGGGCGTCAACGCCATCTTTAAGGCGGTGAAGTTCATTGGCGCGCTCCAAACCCGCCTCGTGCCGGAGCTTGAGAAGCGCGTTCTCCCCCTCGTAGGAGAGAGTACGCTCAACGTGGGCGTGATCCGCGGGGGCACGCAGCTTTCGACCGTTGCGGGCGAATGCAGCGTGCAGCTCGACCGGCGCTTCGTGCCGGGGCTTGAAACCTACGAATCCTGTGTAGCGGAACTGCGCGCGCTCGCGGATTCCCTCGCGGCGCAAGACCCGGATTTTAAGTACGAAATGAAGGTGCTCGAATCGAGCGTCATGGAAAAGGGGTACGTCCATCAGGGCTTCGCGCAGAGCCCGGACGACCCGTTCGTCCTCGCCGTCAAGCGCGGGGTGGAAAAGGCGCTGGGGATCGACGCGCGGCTCGTCGGCTGTCCGTGCTGGACGGACGCGGGCCTGCTCGCGCACTACGGCAACATGCCCGTCGTCATCTACGGGCCGGGGGAAATGGCATGCGCCCACTCGAAGGAGGAATGCATCGCCCTCGACGAGCTTGAGGAGGCAATGCGGGCGTATGTCGCCATCGAAGAGGGGTTTTGCGGATAGGGATAATTGACAACGGCCTTCGCTTAAAGCGAAGGCCGTTTTTCAATTGGTAATTATCTCAATCGTCCACGTCGAACGCTTCGAGCTTCTTCGTCGGAGGTATGGGCTTGCTGTCTCCGTGCTTGGCGAAGCTGATAGGGATCAGCGCCAGCAGCACGAACACGAAACCATAGGGGAAGAGCGCGCTATAGCCGAGCCAGTCGAGGAATACGCCCAGTATGAACGGCGTCACGGTCTGCACGGCCATGGACACCGTATAATAGAAGCCCGTGTACTTGCCCACGTTGCCCACGCGGCTGATCTCCCATACCATGGGGAAGGTGTTGACCGTCACGCTCGCCTGCGCGAAGCCAACGACCGCGAACACGATGTAGAGGGAGAAGGTGAACTCGCCCGCGTAGAACGTCGCGAAGGCGAAGCACGCGGCTGCGACCAGCAGGCCGATGCGAATCATGTTCTTGCGGCCGAGTCTGGAGCTCAGGAAGCTGATGGGCATGTAGGATAGCACCGCGGCGCCCGTCGCGACCATCAAACAGGTCGAGGCGTGGCTGAGGCCGCCGCTCCAGGTCGCGTCGGCGTATTTGGTGAAGAAGGTCGTCACCGCGTTGTAGCCGAGGAACCACAGCCCGATCGTGCAGAGAATGAGCAGCAGGCTCTTAAAGACCGGCGCGGGCAGCTTTTCCTTGCCGTCTACGATCTCGGCGCGGCCCTGATCCTCCTCGGGAGGCACGCCGTAGTTGATGTCCTTCATCTCCTGTACGAGCTTCTTTTCGCGCAGCGTCGCGTAAAGGATGCCGATGGCGGCGGCCATCAGCAGGGCCACGGAGAGGAAGAGGAAAAAGTAGTTGGAGGTATCGTCGGGATTCTTGACGACGGCAACCTTGATCATGGCGAGCGTGTAGATGCCGCCGAACGCGCCCATGAGGTTGATGACCGCGTTGCCCTGGCTGCGCACGGGCTTAGGCGTGACGTCCGCCATCAGCGCCACGGCGGGGGAACGGTAGATGCCCATCGACACGAGCAGCGCGCCCAGCGCGAGGAAGAAGAGAAGCAGCGACTGCGCGTGGTTCATCGCCGTATAATTGTTGTCGAGGATCGGGATGAAAATCATCAGCACGACCGCGAGCACCGTACCCAGCGCGATAAAGGGCATGCGCGCACCCTTCTTGTCGGAGAGCGCGCCAAAGAGCGGCAGCAGGAATAGGGCGAGCAGATTATCCAGCCCCATGATGAAGCCGGTCGCCTTGTTATCCAGCATGTACGTGTTGCCGAGGATCAGGGGGATGACCGCGTCGTAGAGCTGCCAGAACGCCGAGATGGAGAAAAAAGCGAGCCCCACGAGAAAGGTCCGTTTGTAATTCAGTTTCATTGAATACCTCCGAATGAAGATAGATAAGAAGCCTCATACATTATAGCAATATTAACCCGCCTCCGCAATGCGCTTCTTGCCTTTTCAGGCCGATGTGCTAAAATGGGTTTGACTTTGGAAAGGATGGGATTTCGCATGTTCGACTTCGACGAATTCGTGGACCGCACGGGCACAGGCTCCACCAAATGGGCGACGAGGGCGCCGGCCGTCAAACAGGCCGGCATGGTGCCGCTCTCCGTCGCGGATATGGAGTTCCGCTGTCCGGTTCCGGTGCGCGAGGCAATCCGCCGCGCGGCCGACCACGGCGTTTACGGCTATACATATGCGGACGACGCGTACCACGACGCGCTCGCGGGCTTCATGAAGCGCAGGCACGGCTGCGATATCGAAAAGGACTGGGTGCTCGTCGTCAACGGCGTGGTAAGCGCGCTGGGCGTCGCGGTCCGCGCGCTGAGCGAACCGGGCGACGCGGTGATCATACAGCCGCCGGTCTATGCGCCTTTCCTCGACGCCATCGAGGCGAACGGCAGGCAGCCCGTTTTCAACCGGCTGCTCCTGACGGACGGCGGATGCGAAATCAACTTCCCCGAGTTTGAGCACCTTTGCACCGACAAGAAGGTGAAGCTCTTCATCCTGTGCAGCCCGCATAACCCCGTGGGCAGGGTCTGGACGCGGCGGGAGCTCGAACGGCTCGCGGACATCTGCGCGGAGCACGGCGTCGTCATCCTTTCGGATGAAATCCATGCGGACATCATCCTGCCCGGCCACCGCCATACCTCCATACTCGCTATACCGCAGGCAAGCTTCAACAGCGCCGTCTTAATGGCCATGAGCAAGTCCTTCAACCTCGCGGGGCTTGCCTGTTCCGAGGCGATTGTTCCCAACGCGGAGCTGCGCGGGAAAATCGCGCGGCAGCAGGCGATGGATCACGCCTTCGGCATGACCTACTTCGCGCGGGCGGCATCCATCGCCGCGCATACGGAGTGCGACGGTTGGCTCGACGCGCTCAACGCGTACATCGCCGAAAACTTCGCGTTCATGCGCGGGTTCCTCGGCGAGAGGCTGCCTATGTTCCGCTTATCCAAGCTGGAGGGAACGTATCTTGCATGGATGGACATGCGAAGCCTCAATATGGAGGACGGCGCTCTCAAGGCCTTTCTTGCGAACGAAGCGAAGCTCGCCCTCACGATGGGGGATTGGTTCGGCCAGGGCGGTTCCGGCTTCACGCGCTGGAATATCGCCCTGCCAAGGCCGCTCCTCGCGGATGCGCTCGAGCGCCTCGCCGCGGCCGTGGACGGGCTGGGGGAAAGGAATGTCCCATGACCAAGCGGCTACGCCTGATTACGACCGGCGGTACTATTGCCTGTACGAGCGGGCCGTTCGGCCTGATGCCCACGCTCGGCGCGCGGGAACTGATCCATGCCGTTGGCGAGGGGGGCGCGGATATCGACTGCGTCGACCTGTTCAGCATGGACTCCTCGAACATACAGCCCGAGGAGTGGTGCCGCATCGCGGAAAAGACGCACAAATCCATGCGGGACTTCGACGGCGTTGTCATCACCCACGGCACGGACACCATGGCGTACACGGCTTCCATGCTTTCGTTCATGCTGCTTAACCCGCCCGTGCCCGTGGTGCTTACGGGCGCGCAGAAGCCCATCGGCGCTTTGGGCTCGGACGGCCCAGGCAACCTCCGGGATGCGCTCGAGGCCGCGCGCCTCATCGAAGGCGGCGTGTACGTCTGCTTCGGCGGCCGCGTGATCAGGGGTTGCCGCGCGGTCAAGACCCGCACGATGAGCTATAATGCCTTCGAGTCGATCAACCACCCGGACATCGGCGTTTTTGAGGACGGCGCTTTCCGAAGGGTCGCCCCGGCCCAGCCGCCGCGCGGGAAGTCCGTCTTTTTCGACGAGATTGAGCCGTGTGTGGCGCTGGTCAAGCTCATACCCGGCGCGATGCCCTCGACCATAGAATGCCTGATCGAATGCGGGGCGAAGGGCGTTGTAGTGGAGGCGTTCGGCCTCGGCGGCGTGCACAACTTCCGGCGCGACCATGCGGTGAGCATTAAGCGGCTCATCGACGCGGGTATCCCTGTGGTGCTCGCCTCCCAGTGCCTGTACGAGCCGAGTTCACCCGATATCTACGAGGTATCTGAGCCGTTGCGCGAGGCGGGCGTGATCTCCGCGCGGGATATGACCACCGAGGCCTGCGTCACAAAGCTCATGTACGCCCTCGGCCACACCACGGACATCGAGAAGGTTCGGCGCATCATGCAGACGGATCTGTGCGGCGAGGTTACGGAGCAATTGACAATAGACAATCACTTGTAAACGAACGCTCTGCGCCATTCCGCGCAGGGCGTTTTTCGAAAGGATGCCCGCGGAAGGACGCGTGGGGGCGGTTTGGGCCGCTAACGACTCAATATGCTCTGCCCCATAGCGCGAATGTAATCGTCCCCGCGATTCGCTCATGCATTTGTCCATTGTCAATTGCCCGTTCTCCCGGTATAATAACGTAGGCGCATATGTGGACAAAGGAGTTTGATTATGATCAAGCATGTTGTCTGCCACCGGTACCGCGACAAGGCCGAGGCTGAAAAGATCTCGGCCATGCTGCGTGCGCTCGTAGGCGTGGTGCCGTCGCTGCGCTCCATGGAAACGGGCGTGGACTGCCTCGATACGCCTCGCTCCTGCCATCTGGTGCTCACCGCCACCTTCGATGACCGTGCGGGCCTGGACGAGTACCAGAACCACCCCGCGCACGTGAAGGTTAAGGAATACATCCATACCGTGCTTGAAAGCTCGGTGTGCGTCGACTACGAATGCTGATATGAACGAGTTCAGGGCAGTCGCGCCTTTCGAGCCTGAGGGCGATCAGCCCGAGGCGATCGAGAGGCTTTCTCGGGGCGTACTCGATGGGAAACGGACGCAGGTTCTGCTCGGTGTAACGGGCTCGGGCAAGACCTTCACGATGGCGAAGATCATCGAGAAGGTGCAAAAACCCACCCTCGTCATCGCGCACAACAAAACGCTCGCCGCGCAGCTGTGCAGCGAGTTCCGCGAGTTTTTCCCCGAAAGCGCCGTCGAGTATTTCGTCAGCTATTACGATTATTATCAGCCGGAGGCGTACATCGCCTCGTCCGATACCTACATCGAAAAGGTGTCGAGCGTCAACGACGAGATCGACAAGCTCAGGCACAGCGCTACCTGCGCGCTCAACGAGAGGCGGGATGTCATCATCGTGGCCTCGGTTTCGTGTATCTACGCGTTGGGCGACCCCGCGGAGTACCTCAAACTTTCCATCTCCCTTCGCGAGGGCAAAAAGGCGGAGCGGGACGAGGTCATCCGCCAGCTCGTCGACATCCAGTACCAGAGGAGCGAGTTCGACTTCCAGCGCGGCAACTTCCGCGCCAAGGGGGACGTATTGGATATCTTTCCCGTCAACTGGACGGACAAGGCGCTGCGCGTGGAGTTTTTCGGGGATGTGATCGAACGTATCAGCGAGATCTCCGCGCTCACGGGCGAAAAGCTTTCGCTTCGCTCGCACGCGGCGGTCTTCCCGGCCTCGCACTACGCCACGAGCAAGGAAAAGCTCGAGGCCTCCATCGGAGAGATCGAGCGGGATATGAGGGAGCGCGTCGCCTGGTTCAAGGAGCGGGATAAGCTCATCGAAGCGCAGCGCATTGAGCAGCGTACGTTCTACGACATCGAAATGATGCGCGAGATCGGGTATTGCACGGGCATTGAGAACTACTCGCGCTATTTCGACGGCAGGGTGCCCGGCCAGCCTCCTTTCACGCTGCTCGACTACTTCCCGGATGACTTTTTGCTCTTCATCGACGAGTCGCACGTGACCGTCCCGCAGATACGCGGCATGTACGGCGGCGACTTTTCCCGAAAGACCGCTCTGGTTGATTACGGCTTCCGTCTCCCCGCGGCGATGGACAACAGGCCCCTCAAGTTCGAGGAATTTAACGAGCGCATCGGTCAATTGATCTGCGTATCGGCGACGCCCGCGGAATATGAGCTTGGCCTTTCCGAGCAGACCGTCGAGCAGATCATCCGCCCGACGGGCCTTGTCGATCCCGAGATTGCGGTGCGCCCCGTGAAGGGGCAGATCGACGACCTGTTGAGCGAAGTGAAACTGACGGCGCAGAGGGGCTACCGCACGCTCGCGACGACTTTGACCAAGCGCATGGCGGAGACCCTTACGGAATACCTTGACTCCATGGGCGTGCGTGTCAGGTACATGCACTCGGACATCGAGACCATCGAGCGCATGGAGATCATACGGGATCTGCGCCTGGGCGAGTTCGACGTGCTCGTGGGC
>DATMYG010000329.1:0-4061 GCA_035561055.1 Clostridia bacterium
GCTTCTATATTGGTTTAGGGTAAGCAATTCCTATCCTCCCCAATTCCCCCACCGTCCCCTTCTTACACTCATACTTCACACCTTTATACCACGTCCCCGTCGGCCTGAAATCGCCCACCTCGTGCGGCGCAAGCGCGAAGAAATCGCGCCCGGCGGTAAAGAAATTCGCTTCCTTGCCCACTTCGAGCGTGCCGATTTCGCTTTCCTCTAGTAGCGCCCGCGCGGGGTTCTTAGTGTAGCAGACGAACGCCTCGTAGGGCGTCACGGATTCTTCGGGATAATAGAACTCCGTCATGCCGCGCATCTGCTGGTACGGGTCGAGGCTCTGCACGGGGGAGTCGGAGGAGCCGCACAGGATTGCGCCCGCGCGAAGGAGGGAGGCGAAGCGCAGGCGGCGCACGATACTTTCGTCCGCATACTGCTCGTAGGTGTGCAGGTAGCGCTTGTCAATCCACGCGTAGCCCGGCTGCATGAGCACGGCGAACCTGCCGGAAAGGTAAGCCCTGTCCGTTTCCTCGTTGCCGAACTCGCCGTGCTCCACGCGGTGGAAGCGGCCGGAGGAGGTTTTCGCAAGCGCGCGCGTAATGCGCTCGATGGCGCGCTCGCCTATGGCGTGGGAGGCGATCTGGTAGCCCTTTTCGTCCGCCTCGCGCACCTTTTCGTCGACGAACTCCTGCGTATAGTAGCATTGGGCAATTTCGCCCGTGTCCTTGTAGGGGATATCGAACGCGGCGGAGTGGGAGCCTATGGCGCCGTCCATCTCCCAATCCCCGCAGCCGCCGATGCGCGGGCGCTTCTGCATGTGCCGGAGTCTGTCGACGCGGGCGACGTCCATGTATTGGAAGTACATGCGGATGTTAACGGTCATCCTCCGCGCGAGGAAGGCGCACAGCTTCGTCGTGGGATCTTTCTTGGAATCCCCATTGCCCTCGAGCGCGCCCACGTGGCTGATGCCGAAGGCGGCGCACGCGTTTTCGAAGTTGGCGACGCCCTTGGCGAGCACTTTGGGCGTGATTGAGCCCGCGATAACGTCCGTCAGCCTGCCCTGCACGCGTTCGTGCGCCTCGCCCATGAGCATGCCGGAATGATCCTTGGGGTCGATGCCGAGCTGTTCGAGCATCCTTGAGGAGTGCGCGGAGGAATGTCCGTCTATCGTGTACACGGCGATGGCGCGGCTGCCCGCCCAGTCGTCCAGTTCCTGCCGGGCGGGGAGCCTGCGCTCCTCTAGCGCGGAGGGGATGCAGTTGTTGGCGACCAGCACGGCGTTTTGCTTCTTATCCGCCGCGAAGGCGCGGATGCGCGCCCCGAGCCCCGCGAGGTCGTGCGGCTCCACGCGGCCGTTCTCGATGCGGCAGGCCTCGAACCCCGCCGCAAGCAGAACGATGGTGGGCAGCAGGTGCACGTGCGCGTCGACGAGGCAGGGGAATACGTGCGCCCCGCCGAGGGAGACCGCGCGGCTATAGCTGCCCGCGGGCGGTTCCTCGTCCACAAGGGCCTCGACGCGGCCGTTTTTGACGAGCATGTGGCGGAAGGCTTCCACTTCCGTGCGCCCGGTGTGGAAAACGGCGTCCGTAAAAAGGACGGGCTTTGCCATGCTACATCACGCTCCCCACGGCCATGAGGACGTAGGCGACGACGACGAGTATCTGGAAGCCTGCGCCGCCGTACCGGCCAAGCATGGTGCCCTCCACCTCCCGCCGCGCGTTGCGGTACGCGGGCACGACCATCACCGCCACGACGATGGCGATGGCGCCGCCCGCAAGCTCCAGGAAGTCGATGAAGCCGCCGAGGTTCACGAGCGAGAGGATCAGCGAGGGCAGCGTGGCAATTAGCCAGCACAGCCTGCGCCCGAGCCTAAGCTGCTCCCCGACGATGTCGCTCAGGGCGAGGGAAATCGACCAATAAGTCGTGATCATCGCGAGCAGCGTGAACAGCCCGCCCACGACCTGCGCCCACGCGCCGATGCCGCGGCTCCAGCCGGTCATGGCGACCTCGCTCACCGTATCCGAGGCGACGAGCGCGCACAGGACGATCACCACAATCAGGATGAAGTTGTTGACCATGCCCCAGAAGACGGCCTTTTTGACCTTATTTACATCCCCGCCGAGGCCTTCGACCGCCTGCGGAATCGAGAAGAATGCGGAAAAGGAGAACATCGCCATGCCGTAATAGGCAAGCGCCTCCCTGACGGTACCCGGGGAGACCGGCACGGGCTTGAGCGGCGCGAAGAGGGAGGCCGCCGCGAGCACGCCGATCAGGATGAAGATCATTGTGACCGCGAGCTTTTCGGAGATGCCCACGGCCTTGAGGCCGAAGAGCACCACGCTCGCCGCGGCTATGTAAAAGACGAGCTTTGCTATGAGCGGGGGCACCATCGGCAGCATGCCCACGATCACGTCGGCGGAGCCCGCGACGTACGCCGCGAGGTTCGTCACAAGGATGACCGCCATGAGCGCGAAGAACACGATCGTCAGCGGTACCTTCGCCTTGCCGCGGAACAGGTAGCGCGAAAAGGCGGAAACGATCTGCGCGCCCTCGCCGCATTTCTTGGCGATTTCCGCGATCATCATGTGCAGTAGCCAGCTTGCCGCGAACGCGGCCAGAAGGATGACGAGCGCGAGGACCACGCCGGTTTTCTCGGCGAGGTAAGGCATGGCGAGGATGCCGCCGCCCACGCCGTAGCCGGTGATGATGCACGCCGCCTCCCAGACCGTGAGTTGCTTCTTGTTCATAGGAGCCGTCCTTTCTATATGATGGAATCTATGCGGGTTGACGAAAGATGGAAAGGAAGGGAACATGTCATACTAGGCAGGGCTTTCTCCGCCACCCGCATCCAGCGCAGATTCGTTCAGGTCGAGCTCGACGGCGGCTTGTTCGAACGCTTTCATTAGGGCATCCCCGAATATCCATAGCTTCCTTTGCCAAGGATGGGACAGATATCCCCACGAAAAATCCTTGGCGATGAAAAAGTAATAATCACCGTTCGGGTAAAAATCCGGGAACTCTGCGATGTATCCCCCAAATGGATACCGCTCGTCATGAATGCGCGCGCGTTTCTGCATAGGCAACGGCGATTTCGGGTTGTATCTGAACCCGGTATGCTGCCAATCCAGGGCGTACATATAGTCGTCAGTTCCCATGCATGAGGCGAATATCGACTTGATGAGTTCGTTTTGTGCGTCAGTGAAGTAGAACGATGAGCCGAACCGATATTCCTTGTGGCACATGGGCAGTCTGAACGCGGGCGTAGCCGCCATTACATCGCAGCTCGGATGAAACGCGAAGCCATCATAGATCTTATCCCAGACGGCGTCGTATTCCTCATTTTCCAATATTACCCACGCTTCAAGCTGCATACCATGAACCTTTTGGCGCCGCTCTGCCATCCATAACCGATATGGGACCGCAATCGACAAGGTAATGAAACTATGCTTACTATACTACGCTTACGGGCCACGGCGCAACAGGATGCACAACGCGCGTATAAGCGAACCGCCGTGTTTTGCACGGCCGGATTTGCCGTTGCTGATTTTGCACGTAAAAAGAGACGCTCCGCATCCTTAAAGAAAAGCCCCCATCGTCATGATGGGGACTTATGAAGCGTTTCCTGCAATTTGCATATTCTGTTCCTGCATTCCTTTCGGTCGTCCCGCGCATCCGCGCGCCCGCCCCGCCGGATCCCGGCCGCGCGGCAATTCCGCCGGTCAATCCCGCGCCCGCTCAGTAGCCGGTGTGGCGCAGCGTCTCCGGGCAGCAGTGGGCGCAACCGCAGGCGTGGCCGTAGCCCTTCTCCTTGGCGATGGACACCGCCTTGCGCGCGTCGGCAAACAGGCCGATATAGTCCTTATGCGCGGCGTTCTTCATCACCGGGCACCAGGAAGCGTGCACTTCGGGCTTGTTCTGGCGGCTTTCCATCACATCCTTGTCGACATAATAGTGTTTCATGCTGCAAACCTTTCCGCATCCTTGCGGATGCTCAATCTTCAATCTTTTTTATGATGAGAGGCGGGGCTCGCTTCGCCCGCCTTCAGCGAAAACCGTGTTGCGCCCGCAGCGCTGGG
>DATMYG010000330.1:0-2123 GCA_035561055.1 Clostridia bacterium
GGATGAGGCCGTAGGTCCGCGTGAGCGCGAAGAGCATGGCGGTGCGCGGCGTATCGAGCAGCGAGATCAGCTTCAGCGGCGAGCCTAAAAGCTCCGCTTCCTCCGGCTCCGCGTCGCCCGTGGAGAGAAAGGCGCTCACGAGCTCGAGGTGGTTGTTGTGGGCAAGCTTCGCGCTCTCCTCCACACGCTGCGGCTCGTCTATGAGGACGACGGCGTCCTTGGGGAGGTAATCCGTTATATATGCCTCCGGGTAGAACAGCGGCAGCAGCCGGTCCGCACCCGGCGGCGCGACGCCCTGCTTGAGGGATTGGTATTCCGCCTCGAGGCGCGGCTTTTTGCGCAGGACGCGCATGCCCGTTTCCCGCGCTCTGGCGGTGAGCGGAACCTCCGTCGCCGGCGGCACGGCGCAGGAGGATATGTTTTCCACCGAACGCTGGCTCGCGGGATCGTAGGTGCGCATAGTATCGATCTCGTCGTCAAAAAACTCGACGCGTACCGGCAGATCGGCCGTGATGGGGAAAAGATCCAAATACCCGCCGCGCAGGCAGAACTGCCCCTTCCCTTCGCATAGGTCCACGCGCTCGTACCCCGCGTCCACGAGGGAGGCCGTGAGCGCGCGCAGGTTGACCCTCTGCCCAAGCTTCAGGCTCTGCGCCGAGGACATGAGCGCTTCCGGCGGGACAAGGCGCTGCAACAGTGCTTCGGCGGAAACGATCAGAAATAGTCTTTCGCCGGACGCAAGCCTTGTGAGCGCCTCCACGCGGCGCGCGGCGAGTCCGGCGGAAATCGCCACCGCCTTGCCGCCCAGCGGCGTTTCCCTGGCGGGCAGGTGGCAGACGTTTTTAATGTAGTACGCCGCGTCCTCGGCGATGCGCGCAGCTGAGGTTTCGTTGGCGGTAACGAGCAGGAGCGTTTTCTCACAGTCGGCAAATAGGCCCGCCGCAACGTGCGTGCGGTGCGCCTCGCCCAAGCCGAACACCGCCGCGCACCCCTCCGCCGAGGCGAGGTTGGAGGCAAGTCGTTCGTATTCGGGGTGCCTTTTCAGGATTCCCAGAAGCGGATGCTCAGCCATCGGTCCTCCCGTCCGCACTTCCATTCGTCATTTCGGTTGGGGCCTCTCCGGCTTCCTGTTTCTTTTTCCCGCTGTGCGCGCGCTTGTTGAAGCGCGCCTGTGCGTCCGCGAGCCTGCCCGCGGCGATCAGTTCCGCGGCGTCGGCGGCCTCGCCGATCGTGAGCCTGAGCTTCTCCATATCCTCGCCCGAAGGCATGCCCAGAACGTGGGCGATCATATCCCGTTCCCCTTCGGGGGAGCCGATGCCCACGCGGACGCGGGGAAAATCGTCGAACCCGAGCTGGTAGATGATGCTCTTCATGCCGTTGTGCGAGCCGGAGGAACCGCCTTCGCGCACGCGGATGGTGCCCAGCGGGATGTCCGCGTCGTCGAATATAACGACCAGTTCGCTCGGCGCGACCTTGTACCAGTTGACGAGGTCCCTGACCGCCCAGCCGGAGTTGTTCATGAAGGTCGCAGGCTTGGCGAGCACGATGCGCTCACCCTCGATGCGCCCTTCTCCAAAGACGCTCCTGAAGCGCTCCCGGCGTATGTCTATGCCATGCCGCCCCGCCAGCGCGTCGAGCGTCATGAAGCCGATATTATGCCTTGTCATGGCGTACTCCCTGCCGGGATTGCCGAGGCCGACGATGAGGAACATACGTATCCCCTCCTTTGTTACCGGGCGGATAATATCCGCCCCTACATCCACGCACGAACGCCCTCATGCGGCGTCGCATGGGGGTGCGCAAGGGTATTATAGCGGAACGGACGAATCCGCGCAATGGGAAATCCGCGCGAATCCTAGCCGCGCCGCGCCTCCACATCATCATATACGGCGCGGGAAACCCGGTGGATCGCCATGTCGAACGCGGGCGCGTCCACCCCGTTTGCGAGGATGCAGATCACATACGGATGTGTGCCGACGACGAGGCCCACGTCGTTGGTGATGCCCTCGTCCTCCCCCGTCTTGTTGGCGACGTCCACATGGCGCGGCAGGGACAGCGGCAGCTTGCCGCCCAGACGCTGCGCGAAAAGGATGCCGAGCATTTCGGCGGACGCTTCCTTCGAG
>DATMYG010000331.1:0-6924 GCA_035561055.1 Clostridia bacterium
GCCTTCGAGGATGCCGGTCGTTCCCATCGCGCTTCTCCTTCCCTCTGCGATGCCAGTATACCAGCACAGCGGGGTTCGCGCTGTTCCATTCTTGCGCAGTTTACGCGGGGGGACCAAGAAAGCGCTCAGCGCGCGCCGTAATTCAGGTACATCGCGTCGTAGTCGCGAAGCATCTCTTTCAACAGGTTCGGCGTGTCCAGCCCGTACGGGCAGCGGGAGGCGCAGGCGCGGCAGGCGGTGCAATCGTCGATCCTATGCATGAGGGCGCGGAACTCCGCGCTCATAAACTGCGCCATGGGCGCGCGGCGCAGCAGGCATTTCATGCGCGCCGCCATTGGGATGTCGATGTGCGCGGGGCAGGGCAGGCAATACCCGCAGCCGCGGCAGAAGTCGCCCGCAAGCTCTCTCCGGTCGCGTTCGATCACGGCCTGGAGCCCGGGCGTAAGGGCCAGCTCCCCGCGCGCGGCGAGGGAAAGGAATTCGAGAAGCTCGCTTTCGCGCTGGATGCCCCAGATAGGCACGGCGCTCGGCACGCTTCGCATGAACGCGGCGCAGGCCTCAGCGTTGGTTAACAGGCCCCCGGCCAGCGCCTTCATCGCGATGAAGCCCATGTCCGCCGCCGCACACAGCGCGGGGAGCTCCATCTCCTCCTCGGAGGCGAGGTAGCTGAACGGAAACTGCAGCGTTTCATAAAGCCCGCAGGCGATCGCCTCCTTCGCGATGGCGAGCCTGTGGTTCGTGACGCCGATATGGCGGACATATCCCTTCTGTTTGGCCTCCAGCGCCGCGGCGAGCGCGGTGTCCGGATCGTTTGGGTCGGGAAGCGCCTTGGGGTTGTGCAGCTGGAAGAGGTCGATGTAGTCGGTTTTCAGCATGCGGAGGCTGTTTTCGATGTGGGCCGCCGCGGTCTTTTTATCCTTCGCCATGGACTTGGTCGAAAGGACGACCTCGCTTCGCACGTCCGAAAGGGCGAGGCCGAGCTTCTCCTCGCTGTCGGTATAGCCGTTGGCGGTATCGAAGTGGTTGACGCCGCCCTCGTAGGCGCGGCGGATCAGGCGCACGGCTTCTTCCCGCGGGACGCGCTGCACGGGCAGCGCCCCGAAGGACACCTCCGTGACCATCAGTTCCGTGCAACCAAGACGGATTTTACGCATGTCGTTCCTCCATAAAAAATCCTGGGCGTTGTCGGGCCCAGGATTGATTATATCATGATTCGTTCAGTTGCTAAAGCCGGTAACCCCTAAGGGCGTGGCCATGTCGCAGTCCACCACGAAGCAGGGACCGGAGCCGTCCCCCCACGGATCGGCGAGGTACGCGGCCCACTCCGAGGCGTCGAAGTAGGTGATTAGGGAGGAAATCTCCTCGTCGCTGCCGTAGAAGGGCAGCAGCGTCGTTTCGATAAGCCAGTAGTCCCCGCTCTGGTTCCAGTCCTCTATGGCGACCTGCGCGTGCCCCGGCGGCAGGATGATCATGGCGTGCATGTTGGCGCTCTGGATGGCGCTGGCCATGACGAGCGCGGTTTCTATGCACACGCCGCTGCCCGAGGAAAGGCTTTCGTCCGGCAGCAGCACGCGCTGGTTCGCCCCTTCGGTCATGGAAAAGGAACCCATGTTGTAGCGCATGCCAAGCTCGCTCATGGCGGCCTGTATGCCGATAACCTGATAGATGACGTTGAGGTAATAATCCTCCTCGCCGAAAAACGCCAGCTGATAGCCCGGCAGGGAGTTGAGCTGCCCGCCGGTGTAATTCTCCAGCCACGATATGGCCGTGCGCCGCAGCGTCAGTATTCCCTCGGATTCCGGCGTAAGCCACGCGAGCAGGTCATAGTCGCTGTACGCGCCGAATTCGTCGTCCCACAGGCAGAAGTCGTACACGCTCATCAGCTTGACCTTGCGCGTTTCCTGCGCATAGATCTTGCCGGTGTCGGTATCGGAGACGGTGATGCTGATCTGCGCGTCCTTGGAGGAGGTCAGGTCGATGTAGCCCGTCAGAAGCGCGGGCTTGATGTAAAGCTTGGTGATCTGGGAACTGAGCGTCACCTTCTGCTCGTACGGCTGCGTAAAGCCGGGAATCTCCACGCGCACAAGCACATCCGTATCGCCCCCCTCGCTGGTGGCGGTGAGGTTGACGACGCTGTCCATCGTAGAGTAGAGGTTGGGGTAAATCGTATCGGACGAGGTGAAGTCCACCTCGACCGACTTCTCCCTGGTCAGGTAGGAGTAGGTCACGTCGGGCAGATCCGCGTCGGCGAGCGTCTTGTTGGAAAGGCTGCCGCCCGTCGTATCGCCGGGATTGTTGGCGCCGGGCTTATCCTTGCCGCTCGAAAGGGCGATGGCGATGACGGCGATGAGCGCCACGACGCCCACGCCGATGCCCGCGATAATGAGGCCCGTCTTCGATCCGGTCTTGCTTTGCTGCCGGACGGGAGGCGCAGAGTTATACGCGTTGTACGCATAGGTAGACTGCGGCGGGGAAACCGGCCTCTGCTGCGGCGGAGCCTGCTGCACGGGGGGCGCGTAGTAGGTCTGGCCGGGCGGAGGATAGTTCCCCGCGCCGGGGTTTTGATACTGTTGGGCGTTCGCCAGCGGCATCGCCGGGCCGGGAGCCTGGTATTGCTGGGGATTCACAGGAGGTGTCGCCGCGCCCGGGGCGGTGCCCCACTGCCGCGCGGACGCGCCGCAGGCGGGGCAGAAAACATCGCTGTCCTTGATTTGCGCGCCGCATTTGATGCAGAATTTTGCCATGTTCATCCCTCCCTTACAGCACGCCGAGAAGCGCGGCGCAGTTGGTTTCAAGCTCCGTCTTGAGCGTGCCGATATCCCCGTCGAGACGGGAGCGCACCTTCTCGTACTGGAGGTTAAACAGCTCCGTCAGCTCGATTTCACAGCCGGTGACCTCGATGTCCATCCTGCCGAGCAGATAGGTCGAGGACGTACTGCGCAGCACATCCTCAATCTGGATGGCGGTGTACATCGTCTCGAGCACTGCGAGGTACTTGCGGGTCGTGCGGATGTACTTGTCGAAGCACTCCTGCATGAACGCCGGGCACACGATGGTGTCCATGGCGTCGGTCATATCCTGAATGATGTAGTAGAGGTCGGCGATCGCCTCGGACACATCCGAATACTGCGCGCTGTCGTAAGCGGCGAGGCCCTCGCCCGCCTCGTACTGGGCGAAGTAGAAGTCGAATATGGCCATCAGGTCGCGCAGCGCGGTTTCGAGCCAGCCGAAATACGCCTTGGCGGCGGCGCTCGTCTGATCCACGCTCTTAAGGCCGGTCGTGGGCAGCGCGTCCACCCTGTCGCGCAGCGCCACCACCTGGTTGATGGCGAGGTCGAGCTCATCCGCCTTGGCGACGACCTCGTCGTAATCGTCCGAGAACTCGTACTCCTCGCCGTTGCGGATCGCTTCCCGGTAGGCTTCAAGCTCCGCCTCGGAGCCTTCGATCTGCCAGTCGATGATGCCGCGCACGGTCTGGATGATGCCGTCCGTCTCGCCGACGCAATCGCTGACCGTCTGTACGATCGGCCTGACGTCCTGCGCGGTGACCCCCGCCGCGGCCGCGGGCGCGCCAAGGGCGATGAACAGCGCTATGGCCATCCATATGCATAAGAAGCGTTTCATCGTATTCCGATACCCCCTGCCAATCGATTTTTCGATATGCACAATTTCCATATAGATTATACCATATTCTGCCCGCCGCACAATATGTCGAAGCGGCCGATCCCCTTGAGTTTTTATGCGCGTGCCGCACGGCTTATACATTGGAAAAGCCCCATTATTTCCCGTTTCTTGACTACTCGCCCTGTATAATGCTATAATATATACTAGCCGGGGGCGCTTACCGCTGTCGGGCAAATCGATTTTTCACGGCATGGCCGCCGCGCGAAGCCGCGCGGACGAAATTTTGTGCCCAACAAATCCCAAGAAAGCAATCGTCCGCGAGAGAACCTCCAACGGGGGCGCGGAACAGGTTATGATCGTCTGAGGCTTATAGAATCTGTCGTTTTTTACGACGGGTTGTTTAGGTTTTGCCCCTGCCCCCGAAGGGCAGGAGGGGGAAATATCGGAAGCGCGGCCAAAAAGGGCGAAGGAGGGCGACGGGCAATGATCAAGGCAAAGAAGCTGAACAAGGGAGATACGATCGGCGTCATATCGCCCGCGAGCGCCTCCTTCCACAGGAGCGACGTGCTGCGCGCGGAGGAGATGCTAACCTCCATGGGCTTCAACGTGCTCGTCGGCGACCATGTCAACGAAACCAAAGGCTTCTTCGCCGCCTCGGAGGAGAACCGTATCGAGGATTTCAACAACATGTTCTACAACGACACCGTGGACGCCGTCTTCGTCACGCAGGGCGGCTACGGCAGCGCGCAGATACTCGGCGGCATCGACTATGACGCCATACGCGCGAATCCCAAGATCTTTACGGGCTTTTCGGACATCACGTCCATCCACCTGGCGATCCATCGCAAGGCGGGCGTTATGACCTTCCACGGGCCGGGCATGACGCGCTTTACGACAGAGGACCTCACCGAATACACAAGGAAGCAGTTCTTCAAGGCGATCAGCACCTCCGAGCCGCTCGGGGAGATCGAGCTCGCGGATAAGCGCAAGTGGCTCTACTCCATCGCGGGGGGCTCCTGCGAGGGGGAGCTCATCGGCGGCAACCTCACGCTCGTGTGCGCCACGCTCGGCACGCCCTATGAAATCGACACGAACGGAAAGATCCTCTTCATCGAGGAGGTCGATTCCGAGCCGTGGGTGATCGACCACTGCTTCTCGCACCTGAGAAACGCGGGCAAGTTCGACGACGTCGCGGGCGTGGTCATTGGCGAATTCCGCAACTGCGACCCCCGCATTTTCGACCCCGGCTATTACAGCGACACGGATATCGAGGATGTGTTCAACTATTACTTCACGGATTTAGGCGTTCCCGTGCTCTACGGGCTGCCCCTGGGCCACACCGAGGACACGGCGACCGTGCCTATGGGCGCTTTCGCGCGGCTTGACGCCGACGAAAAGAGGCTGACGATACTCGAGAGCGGGGTAATCTGACCAATCTCGCAGATGTTATAGATTTTTAGAACGCGATGGTATACAATACAGCCGGAAGCGATCATGAACTTCCATCAACTTTGAAAGGATGGAAACAATGAAAACGGCAGGTAAAATCATCGCGCTATTGCTTGTTCTCGTTTTGGTCGCGCCGCTCGCGGCCTGCAAGGGCAATGAGGACGACACGGTCTATTTCCGCTTCGGCTTCGGCGAGCAGCCGGATTCGCTGAACCCGTACTTCGGGACGCACACGATTTCGTACTATGTGTACAACTCGATTTACGACACGCTCTTCGTCCGCGACGCGAATTACGACCTCGTCAACAGCCTCTGCGCCGGGTATGAAACCACCGTCAACGAGGACGGCACCTGCACCTACACCATGACCGTGCGGGACGACGTAAAGTGGCAGGACGGCGAAAAATTCACGGCCGAGGACGTCGCCTTCACGCTGTATTCGACCTACTACTGGTCCTATGCGCACTCCTACGATGTGCTCTTCCTCAATCCGGATTCCATCGAGGTCGTGAGCGACACGACGCTCAAGTTTACGGTTGAGTCGGATTATCCCTACATCACGGAGTACCTCTCGGTATGTCCGATCTACCCCGAACATATCTGGAAGCAGTACTTCACGGACGACGCGGGCAACTGGCTTGCGTACGACGATGAAAGCATCAACGCCGTCTACGAAATTCAGCCCTCCGCCGAGAACATGGTCGGCACCGGCCCGTTCAAATGGTACGGAGCGGACGATACCGCCTGCACGCTCACGCGCAGCGACTCCTACTGGAACGGCACAAGCGGTATCGAGGTGCTCGTCTACGTTTACAACGTGTCCGAACCGCTGACCGCGCTGCAGAACGGGGAGCTTGACGCGTACGAGCACCTCACGGCAAGCGCGCTCGACACCATTAAAAACGACCCGAACTTCGCTTATCAGCTGAGCATGATCTACGGGTTTAACTGCGTTTCCTTCAACCTCAACTCGCCCGAGGCGGGCTCCACCGCCAACCAGCTCATCCAGCTTAAAGAGGTCCGTCAGGCGATAGACTACTGTACCGAGCGCGGGCGCATCCTCGAGATGGCCTTCAGCGGCATAGGCGTGCCGGGCGGCTCGATGCTCAGCGCCAACAGCAGGTACTACGACGACCTCAAGGCGAGCTACGCAGGGTACCGCGACAGCGACGCCGAGGACAACACGGCGCGCGCCGTCGCCCTGCTCGAAGGCGCGGGCTTTACGTACAACGCTTCCGGCGCGGCCTATTCCGAGGCGGATAAGACCGCGGGCGCGCCGCGCTACAACGCCGCGGGGGAAGGGCTGATCTTCCGCCTGTGGTACGACTCCAACAACACCGAGGACCAGGACGCCTGCACGATGATGCAGACCGCCTGCGCCGAGGCCGGCATCCAGCTCGAAACGCAGGGCTACGACCAGGCGACTCTGTGGGACTCCACCGCGGCGTACGATTACGACATGTACGTCGTCGAGTGGGGCGCGTACGTGGATCCCTCCTTCACGCTGTCGATGTTCTGCTGGGAGGACGGATATTGGGCCTACGCGAACAACGGTTACAACGAAACGGGCTATAGCAACCCCGAGTACGACGCGCTCTACAGCGAGCAACTCTATACCAAGGATGACGCCGCGCGCCGGACTATTGTAAACCAGATGCAGGAAATGGTTTACGAGGACTGCCCGATGATTATCCTCGGCTACTTCTATTACATACAGCCCGTGAATAGCGCCAGGTGGCAGGGCTATTCCCAGCTGCCGCAGGGCTCCGAGTACGGGCTGCTGTGGGACTATACCTCGCTCTATTACAACCTGATGCACCTGCAGCCGGTCGCAGGCAAATAAGACCCATA
>DATMYG010000332.1:0-8474 GCA_035561055.1 Clostridia bacterium
GGCGACGGTTTCGCGGGCGCGCTCGCCGCCGTCACGAACGGCACGCTCTCCCGAAGCTACGATACCATCCTGGACGCGGCCGAGTTTGAGAAGCTGTTGAAGGGCGTGGCGCTCGTCGTCACAGGCGCGCTGAGCGTGGACGAGGCGTCCACAGCCGAAGGCCACGCGCTCTCCTGCATCCTTCGCCGCTGCGGCGCGCGGCGCATCCCCGTGGCGCTGGTCGCTGGCAGGAAGGATGAAAGCGAGGCGGTGATCTCGGCCCTCGGCGGAGCGGGAGCGATGTGCTTCGGCATCCCGGTCGAAGGAGCGGACCCCCTCGCCCCGTTCTCGGCGGCGGCGGACAGCATGTTCCGCTTCATCCGCATCGGACGCGACGTGGAAAAAATAGGCGCGCCCAGGAAGCCGCGCCAGAAATCGTTCGTCCGTTTGTTTTGGGAAAGCGTCAAGGAGAGGGTCCGGCGGGATTAAGCTTCCGCCAGCGCCAATACTTCTTTTTCGCACGCGATGCTCGGGAGACCCCCGGGCTTTTTCGTCGAGAGGGCGGCGGCCGCCGCGCCGAAGCGCGCGGCAGAAGCGACCTGTTCCTCACTCAGCTCCGTGATCGGCGCATCGTATCCGAGCAGGCGGCTCATCGCCGCACCGAAGAAGATGTCCCCCGCGCCCGTCGTATCGACCGCGTCCACGCGAAACGCCCCGACGAAGCGGGAAAACCTTTTCGTCGTAAAATGGCAGCCCTGCGCCCCCATCGTGGCGAAGACGAGCCGAACGCCGCTGTCAATCAGCGCCTTAACAGCCTCGCGCCAGGGCCTGTCGAAGGCGAGCTCGAGTTCGTCCGTACCGGCCTTGACGATATCCGCATAGGCGAAACCCCAGCACATTGCCTCCCGCGCATCGTCGACGCCGCGCCAGAGCATCGCGCGGTAATTGGGGTCGAAGCTGACCGTCACGCCATGTTCCCTCGCGAAGCGCACCGCCCCCATGGTGGCGGATTTGGCGGGCTCGTCCGTCAGCGAGAGCGTGCCGAAATGGAGGACCCGCGCGCTTTTTATAGCGTCATACGGGACTTCCTCAGGCCTGAGGAGCGTATCCGCGCCGGGCTTTCGGGCAAAGGAGAAGGAGCGCTCTCCAGAGCCGTCCAGAGATACGAAGGCGAGCGTTGTAAAGGCTTCTTCGTCCATTTGGCCGAGAAAATCGATCCCGGCGTCCTTCAGCGTGCGGACGAGCTGCGCGCCGAACGCGTCGTGCCCGACCTTGCCGATCATGGCGCAATCGCAGCCGTATTTGGCGAGCGCGCCAAGGAAATTGAGCGGCGCGCCGCCGGGGTTTGCAGCCATCAGGGGCGCACCCTGCGAGGTCGTGCCAGTCTGCACGAAGTCGATGAGCAGCTCGCCCAGCGCGATCACATCCATAGAGGCTTCCCTCAGTCCGCCGCCCGCGGGTACTCGTTGCACAAAAGCCTGCGCGCGGGCGCATCCTCCTCGATGACTGAGAAACGCTGCGGCACATCGTAGAAGCGGTTGTCGGTGTTGTCGTCGTTGGTCATGGAGACTTCCCACGCGAGCACGCGGCCATTTTCAGCCCAGAAGGCGTGGTAGACGCGCGGAGTCAGCGTGACGCTCTCACCCGGCGCAAGCTTGAGTATATGCCCCGCGGGCAGCTCCAGCGCGCGCCCGTCGACGCGAACGCGCACGGGCTTGTCCGACAGGGAATCGTCCGCATTGCTCGACCAGAGCTGCATCATGAGATCTCCACCGCCGCGGTTGATGATATCTTCGCTCTTGTACCAATGGAAATGGTTCGGGGAAAGCTGCTCCGGCTCGCAGATGAGCATCTTTTCGGCATAGGCTTTCGCGAAGCGCGGGTCCTTGAGGTTGCCGTTTCGTATCGTGAAGAGGAGAAGGCCTGTCTTCGCGAAATCGCCCAGGCCGTAGTCCGTAACGTCCCAGCCGAGCATGTTGGCGCGGATCTCGTCGTATTCATGTCCCTTATGGGCCCAGTCCTCCGGCGTCCAGTACGCGAAGGGGGGCAGGCACACGCTGCGTTTTGCAATCCATTCCTCCGTGCGCGCGATGTATTCGTTGATCTCAGAGCGTTTCATATGGCTTCCCCCTCGCGATGTGATTTCCGTAATATTCTATCAGAGAGGGAAGCCGTTTTCAATCGATCACGCTTCTTTCACGTTAGAAATGCGGTTTCCCCCGAAGTCGAACTCGAAGATGCGCGCCGCGCACACGCTGCCCTCCGGGAACGAGACGAGGCCCAGGGTCTTCCCGCTCCTGTCCGAAAAGGGCGCGCGCGGGTACGCGAACTCGCCGAAAAACTCCCGGATGTCCTCGAACACGAGCGCGTCCGCGAGCTCCGGCTCGAGGCAGGCGGCGGCATCCTCCTCCCGCCCGTCGCGCACGGCCTCCGCGAAGGCGCAGGCAAGCGCGAGCTCCGGCGGGGTATCCTCCTCGGGCGGCTCCTCCTCGACGTACGCGCCGGTAAAGAGCATCAGCTCAAACACGCCGCCCGGCCATACGCATACGGATACGTCCGGCGCGGGCGGGCAGGCCAGCGCGCCCGCCTCGAAGGAAAGCTTCCTGGTGACGGCGCGCCACTCGCCCTCGAGCGGGGCGACGCAGACGTAGTAATCCCCGGTGTCCGACACGGGAATGGAAACATGCGCCGCGCGGGAGCATTCCCCCACGATCCTGCCGTTGACCATGGCGAGGCAGAGCGTGTCCGCGCGGATGACGAGCGTGGGAACCGGTGCGTAGAACATAGGCGCGCCTCCGATATTTCGTTCGCTGAAGCCCGGCGCACTTGCCAAGTATGCGCGATTGGGCTATAATTCAACTCTGATATAACGTTATTTTCAAGGAGGGACTCCTATGCCAAAGCTGTGCGAGCTCGTGCGCGCCCCCGAGGCGCATCAAGGCCTCGCGGACGTATCGGGCTGGATCAAAACCGTGCGCGAGAGCAAGAACGCGGGCTTCATCGAGCTCACCGACGGGAGCTGCTTCAAATCCGTACAGATCGTGTACGAACCCGCAGCGGTCGGCGACGAGGTAGCCAAAAAACTCGGCACGGGCGCGGCCATCCGGGTGAAAGGCACCCTCGTACTCACGCCGGACATGCCGCAGCCCTTCGAAATCAGGACGGAGGAAATCGAGGTGCTCGGCGCGTGCGACGAGGATTACCCCTTGCAGAAAAAGCGCCACACGCTTGAATACATGCGCACCATCCAACACCTTCGCCCGCGGGCGAACATCTTCCAGGCGACGTTCCGCGTAAGAAACGCCGTCGCCCAGGCGATCCACCGCTTTTTCGACGAGCGCGGCTTCCTCTATGTACATACGCCCCTCATTACCCCGAGCGACTGCGAAGGCGCGGGCGAGATGTTCCGCGTGACCACGCTCGACCTCGACGAATTACCCAAAACCGAGGACGGCAAAATCGATGCGTCGAAGGACTTCTTTGGCCGTGAAGCGAACCTCACCGTCAGCGGCCAGCTCTACGGCGAGGCGTTCGCGCTCGCCTTCCGCGATATCTATACCTTCGGTCCGACCTTTCGGGCGGAGTATTCCTTCACGGCGCGCCACGCGGCGGAATTCTGGATGATCGAACCGGAGATGGCCTTCTGCGACCTCGCGGGCGACATGGACCTTGCGGAAGCCATGGTCAAGTACGTGATCCGCGCCGTCATGGAGCGCTGCCCGGACGAGCTCGCCTTCTTCAACAATTTCGTTGATAAAGAGCTGCTCTCGCGCCTCGAGAACGTCGTGGGAAGCGACTTCGTTCGCATCACCTACACCGAAGCGGTTGAGCTATTAAAAAAATCCGGTGCGGAGTTCAAATACCCCGTCGAGTGGGGCTGCGACCTGCAGACCGAGCACGAGCGCTACATCACCGAGCAAATTTACGGCAAGCCCGTATTCGTAACGGACTACCCCAAGGGCATCAAGGCCTTTTATATGCGCCTCAACGACGACGATAAAACCGTCGCCGCGGCGGACCTGCTCGTGCCGGGCGTGGGCGAGATCATCGGCGGCAGCCAGCGCGAGGAGAGGCTGGATGTTTTGGAGCGCCGCATCGAGGAAATGCACATGGACGTTTCGCAGTACGGCTGGTACCTGGACCTTCGCCGCTTCGGCGGCGTAAAGCACGCGGGCTTCGGCCTGGGCTTCGAGCGCATCCTCATGTACGTGACCGGCATGGCCAACATACGGGACGTGCTGCCCTTCCCGCGCACGACGGGAAGCATGGAGATGTAATGTAATCGCACTGTGTTTCAGGAGCAACCCAAGGGCTTCCGCAATAAAGCGGAAGCCCCTTTGCATGTTTTGATTCGCGCGTTATCCCCCGACCCGCGTCACGTTCCCGCTCTCGTCCATCGCGTACCACGCGAGGCCTTCGGAATGGCGCATGTAGTAGATCCGGCCGTCCGGCCCGGTGCAGACGAACGGGATATCCTCGAAATAATCGCGCGGCTGCGCGGAAAGATCGTCCATATCGACGAGGGCGAACTTCTCGGTAACGTTATAGCAGTCCTCCTGATATACGACATTGTACGGAAGGACCAGCGTACCGTCGGCGATGTTCAGGGTATTCAGCGTCATCGGGCAGGGATAGAAATTTTCTGTTGCCGTGCCGTCGAGGCGAACGCGCCAGATGCAGTACACGTTGTTATGATCGAGGTAATACACCCAATCGCCCACGATGCAATAGGTGAAGATGTTTCCCGTTGCGACAGTTTGCTTTTCCCCGCCGTCAATCGAGACGCGGAAGAGTCCGCCTTCGAGCGACTTCTCCTCGAAGTAGACCCAATCGCCATACACGCATGCAAACATGGTTGTCATGTCGTTGAGCTTCAGGCTGCCGCTGCCGTCGATCTTCACGCGGTACAGGCACCCGCCGTCGTTTGCGTTGTGGTAGTAGAGCGAGTCGCCTGCGACGGAAAGGAACGCGCAGGCGTCGTCCGTCAGCTTCTCGAGGCCGCCGCCATCGAGACGCATGCGGTAAGGCTTTTCGCCGTCGTCAAGATTGATGAAGTAAACCCACGAGCCAAGCGCGTTGAGGCTGTGGCCATGCGTCTCCCCCATGCGCCCGTATTCGCTCCCGTCCGCGCGCATGCGGTAGATGGCGAAATTCTCATCCGGCCTCGTGAGATAGACCCAATCCCCTTGCCATGTGAGAAGGCCCTCGTACCACCAGCCGCCAAAGAGTTTGGCGGCGTTGGTCATGTTGCCCGCCGTGATACCTACGGTATTGATTTCGCCGGGCAGCAGCGGCGCGTCGATCCTGTACGCGGCCCTGTTCTTCTCTGCCCAGAGCATGATCTCCCCCGCCTCCGCGTTTGCATAGCCCGCGGCGAGGATGCGGTTTATCTCCGCATAATACGATTGCGCCAGCGAGCAGAGCGCGTCCGCGGCGGCGATGTAAGCGTCCGCCGAAGTTTCGCCGGGCGCGAGCGAAGCGGGGATATCGGCCGCCGCCGTGAGCGCGACCGGTTCCGGGACGGGCACCGCGTCGCCCGGTTCTTGGGTACCGGCCGTTTCTTCCAGCTCAGCGGGCGTCATATTGATCTCTTTCTCGCTCCCGGGGTTCAATCCGTGCCACGCCATGCCCTCGGTATATTCCATGTAGAACAGGCAGTCCCCGACCGCGCACAGTGGGATTGTGCGCGCGTCGATGGCGCTTTGGATTTCGTTCGTGCCGATGTCGATCTGAAAAATCACGCCGCCCACGATCATGCCCTCCTCCGCAAGATACCGCCCGGCGCATACATACAAGCCGTCCCCCACAAAATTGATGGCCGAAAGTTCCTCCTCGCCGCGGTAGACCTCCCTGCTGCCGCCCTCTACTGGGATGCTCCACACGGCGTAAGGATCAGCGTCAAGGATATAGTAAAGAGCGCCGCCGTGAATGCAGTAGGCGCGCACAGCCCCATCGGACAGCTTCTCGGGCGCGCCGCCTTCAACGGGGATGCGCCAGAGGCCGCCCCGTTCGCTTTTTTCCATAGAATACACATAATTGCCCGATACGCACGGGAGGATAGGCATCGTTTCCCAGAGGATGACGCGCTCCCCCGTTTCGATATTCTGTTTATACAAAAACCCGCTGTCGTAAAACAGGAAGCCTTCCGAAACCGAGAGGAAACTGCACGCGTCCTCGGAGAGCTTAGTTCGCATGGAACCGTCCGTTCTTATTTTATAAATTCTTGAGCCGTCGTCGAGGTCCGCGTAATAAATCCAGTCCCCCACGACGTTAAGCGAGAAGCCGCGCGCCGTGCCGATGCGCTGCAGGGCACCGCCATCCGTGCGCATTTTATAGAGGGCGAAGTTCTCATCAATGCGCGCGAAATAAATCCACCCCGCCTGTGAGGTCAGAAAACCCCCGCGCCATTCCCCGTTGATGCGCAAGGCTCCGCTGGTAAGGTTACCCGCCGTGGTGCCCTCGACGTTGATCTGATCGGAACTTGCATAATCCGGCGTAAACGGCAGTTCGAAGGCAAGTTCCGGGGAGGCGCTTTGCGCCCAGGCGACGATCGCTTCCGCGTCCGTCGCGGAAGTCGCGCCCGCCTCGAGCAGCACGTTTATTTCCGTAAAGCAGTCTTTCGTCATGCACATGAGCGCATCCGCCGCGAGGGCATACGCTTTCGTATCGCCCGGCGCAAGCGCGGCAAGCTTGAGCGCGGCGCGGTAAACAGAAAGGTCGTCCCCCGCCTCTTCAAAGAGGGCGATGAGCTCATACAATTCCTCCGGCGTCGCCGCGCCGTCGATTTCAGATGAAGCGGGATTGGGCGTAATCATCGGCTCTTCCGGTCCAACGCTTTCGTCCGGCGCGGCGGTCTCGTCTGCGTTCACCTGTGGTTCGCCGCAGGAAAAGGAAGAGAACGCCAGAATCAGAGCGAACAGAATGCAGAGTATCCGTTTCATATGTCGTCCTCCCTTTAATAATAAAGCTCGGGGATGTACTTGAGCAGCGCGACGCTGCATTGCGCTCCGCCCACATCGAGCATCTGCAGCGACTTTAGCGCGAGCAGAGGAGTCAGGTCGCCGAACGCATTGTCATAGAGCGTCAGCCTCTCGAGCGCGCGAAGGGGCATGAGCGGGCTGAGGTCGGCAATCCGGTTCGAGCCGAGCTTGAGCTCCACGAGCGCCGTCAGACCCGAGAGCGGAGATATATCCTCGAGCTGATTCTCCGTAAGGTCGAGATATTTCAGGTTCTTCAGGCCCGCGAGCGGACTCACGTCGGAGATCCCGTCCGCGTAGACGGAAAGTTCCTCGAGGCGGGTCAGGGACGAGAGCGCGGAAAGCCCATCGAGCGGGTTGCGGCCAAGCGACAGGCCGACGAGGCGCGTGAGCGAGGAGAGCGGCGCGATATCCGCAATCCCGTTGCTCAATAGTTCAAGGAACTCGAGCGTTACGAGGTTTGAGAGAGGGGAAATGTCTGTAATTTCATTGCCCGCGAGCTCAAGGCGGTGGATACATTTGAGGGCTCCGAGACCGGAAATGTCCGTTAGGCCACAGAATTGGATACCCAACGTTTCCAGCCAGAACGCGTCCGCAGCGGGACTCGCGTCGTTCATCGGCGAATAGCTTAGCCGAAAGGAACGAAGCTTTTTGATGCGCTGCACACCGTCAATAGACGTAATCATCGAATTGTTGATCACAAGGTCGTCGAGATTGCGGAAATTCTCAAAGTCCGCGAGTATTGAAATCGCGCAGGGCTGATCGTACGCCTTGTCGTCTCCGAAGAGGTAGTAGACCTTGCCATCCTCCGTCCTGTCCCAATCGACGCCTTCACTGTACGTGTTGACCTGAAGCGGCGCATTCGCAAAGATAGCGACGTTCTCGATGAAGTCGAGCTCGCTTCGAAGGATATCCCCATCCGGCTTGCCGAGATAGCCCCGCACAAGCTGCTCCACAGCGGGGTCGATCCAACTGATCACGCCGTCCTCTACGTCCGCTGCGGCGGCGAGCGCATCGTCGAGCAAGGGTTGGAAGGTCTGCGCGTCCCCGGTGTTTTCCAGCGCGGCGCGCAGCGTGTTGATATACCCGTCCGGGTCGCCGCGCATGATGTTCGTGAACGAAAGCCAGACCTCGGAATGCGTTGCCTCAAGCTCCAGCGAAGCCTCGAATTCCGCGGCGGCTTCGTCATTCCTGCCCTCGTCCCAGAGAGCAAGAGCGTTTTGGTAATGCGTTTCCCACGTTTCCGGCACGAAAGTTTGCGCCGGTTCCTGCTCTTGCGCGGAAGCGCCGGAAACCGCAGGCGTTGCCGCGGGCGTTTTCTCGGGTTCACTCTCGCCCAAGGAGGAATCGCAAGCGACCAGACATAATAGGAGCGCCGCGCACAGAGCGAATGCCAGCAGTTTTTTCATAACAGATCTCCTTTCGCGCAAAAGAAAAGCAGGCCCGCGGATTTCGTTGCATGGATTATACCAAATCCCCGCGCCCTCAAGGTGTGCAGACTGCACACAAAGCCCACTT
>DATMYG010000333.1:0-4736 GCA_035561055.1 Clostridia bacterium
ATGGCGACCCATGCCTTGACGTACTCGTCGAACGCCTGCGGGACTGTTAACTCGGTGGACCACTCGCAGTTGTACCCCTCGTCAGAGGCGAGGATACACGGGCGGGCGATGCAGGCGGCGAGCTCCGCGCCGTCCATCTTCTGCACGGTCTTCAATTCGAAGAAGCGCGCGCCCGCGCAGTACGCGGCGATGATGTTCCCCGCAAGCTGCGTGTTCGGGCCCGCGGCGGGGCCGAAGGACGTTTCGAGCTTGCCGCCGAAAAGCGGCAGTGCGCGGTCATCTGTTTTATGGTAGAACTCGTTGACGCCGAAAACGGAGCCGTGCTGTTCGCGCTCCGCGAGGAGCCAGTTCATCAGCGCCCGGAAGGGCAGGGGGATCATGCGTTCGCTCATGCGTTTCCTCCTTATGCGTTGAGCCGCGCCCAGAGGGCTTTGGCGGTTTCCAGCGTCTTGGCGTTAATCTCTTCCTCGTCGATGCCGACGAGCTTTCTATCCTTCATCAGGACCTTCCCGTTGCACACGGTCGTCTCGCATTGGCGGCCTGTCATGCCGAAGAGAATGTGGCCGTCGACGTTGTCACCCGAGAAGGGCGTGTAAGGCCTGTAGTCCATAACGATCACGTCCGCAGCGGCACCCGGCTTCAATACGCCCAGAGGGGGGGCGAAGTAGCGCGCGGCGATCTTCGCGTTGTTGGCAAAGAGCATCGTGGTAACCTCGCCCCAGGCGACGTTCGGCAGGCACGCGTTGTGCCGCTGGATCGCGAGCGCGGCCTTGAGGCTCTCTGTCATGTCGAAGGTGTACGCGTCCGTGCCGAGGCCCACGAGTATGCCTTTCCCGAACATCTGCAGTACGGGCGAGCAGCCCACGGCGTTGCCCATGTTGGATTCCGGGTTATTGACCACCATGCTGCCCGTTTCTTTTATAATGTCCATTTCCGCGGCGTTCACGTGGATGCAGTGGCCAAGTATGGTTTTTTCGCCTAAAATCCCGTTGTTCAGCAGGCGGTTGACGCTGCGCGTGCCGTGGTTCCTTAGGCTGTCGTACACATCGTTCATGCCTTCGGAGACGTGGATGTGGAAACCCGTCCTGCCGTCGTTCTCCCGGACGCACTTTTCAAAGGTCGCGTCGCTCATCGTAAAGAGCGCGTGGCCGCCGAACATGGCCTTGACCATCGGGTCGTTTTCCTTCTCGCACCACGTGATGAAGTCCCCGTTCTCCCTGATCGCGGCGTCGCACTTTTTTTCGCCGTCCCGGTCGGAAACCTCGTAGCACAAGCACGTGCGAACGCCCAGTTCCTTTGCGACGTCTTTGATGGCGAAGAGGCTCCCCTCGATCTCCTTGTAGCTCGCATGGTGGTCGAACAGCGTCGTGCAGCCGGTCTTGATGCAATCGATATAAGTCTGGTAGGCGCTCCTGCGCGTGTCCTCGATGGTCAGGTGGCGGTCGATCTTCCACCACATGCCGTTGAGCACCTCGTAGAAGTTCGTCGGGTTGTGGCCGCGCATGGAAAGCCCGCGCGCGAGCGCGCTGTAGATGTGGCTGTGCGCGTTGATGAAGGCGGGCATGATGACGCCGCCGCGCGCGTCGACGAATTCCGCCTCCGGGTATTTTGCCCGGATGGCCGCGTCCTCGCCGATCTCCCTGATGTTCGTTCCCTCGATGGCGACCGCGCCGCGCTCGAGATAGGGCAGAGCCCCGTCCCTGGTGATGAGCCTTCCGTTGCCGATGATGATCATGCCGTTCCTCCTTTTCAATGAATCGAACGATGCGAAAAACGCGCAAGCGGTCAAACGAATCTGTCTGACGCCCGCGCGCGAAGCACTCCCTTACAGCAGTCCTATCTTTTTTATAATCTTAACATGAGGAGGGGCAATTATCAAGACTGCGATAACCAAAAATGTTTTAGTTCGCCTAAAATATTTTGTTGTTTCCTCTTGAATTCCTGCACGGATATGGTAAACTGGACGTATCGAACGAACGGGGGAGGAAACGGCATGAACGAGGAGCTGCTCGACACGCTCAAACGGCTTGCCAAGGCGATTGCGGCGCAGTTCGGGCCGAACTGCGAGGTCGTCGTGCACGACCTTTCAGGCGGCGACCCGGAGAACACCATTGCCGCCATTGAGAACGGCCATGTATCCAACCGCAGCGTGGGCAAGGGAGGCTCGCACATCGTGCTCGAGGCGATGAAGGCGGGCAGAAAACCGCTCAGCGATCATTACGATTATTTGACCAAGACGGCGGACGGGCGCATTCTCCGCTCCGGCACGGTGTATATCAACGATCCGGGCGGCAGGCCGGTGGGCATCTTTTCGATTAACTTCGACCTTACGCCCTACATGATGGCCAAGGCCGCGATGGATTCGCTCGTGCGCGGAAACGACGGATCCGGCGAGCCGGAGCGCATCCCCACGAACGTGAACGAGCTTCTCGACGATCTGCTCGAGCAGAGCGTCAAGCTCGTGGGCAAGCCCGTCGCCATGATGAACAAGGACGACAAGGTGCGCGCCATCCGCTACCTCAACGACGCGGGCGCGATGCTCATCACCAGGAGCGGCGATAAAATCGCCTCGTATTTCGGCATCAGCAAATACACATTGTATTCTTATCTGGATTCCGGCGGGAAAAGCTGACCGCGTTGGATATGCTAATGAACAGTACCATCGAAAAGGAGCGTCAAATGGATTTCGAAACGATTCAAAAAGCGGGCGAAGCGTACCTTCCCCAGATGACGAAGTTCCTGCGGGACCTCATCCGTATCCCGGGCGAGAGCTGCGGCGAGGAGGGCGTTATCAAGAGGATTGCGGAGGAAATGAAGACCGCGGGCTTCGATCATGTGGAGATCGACGGCCTCGGCAACGTGCTGGGCACCGTGGGCGAGGGAGAGCGCCTCATCGCCTACGACGCGCATATCGATACGGTCGGCCTCGGCAACAAGGCCAACTGGAAGTTCGACCCCTACGAGGGCTATGAGAACGAAACGGAGATCGGCGGGCGCGGCGCTTCCGACCAGCTCGGCGGCATCGTGAGCGCCGTTTACGGCGCGAAGATTATGAAGGACCTCGGTCTGATCCCGGCGGGCACGAAAATACTCGTGACAGGCACCGTGCAGGAAGAGGACTGCGACGGTATGTGCTGGCAGTACATCTACAACAAGGATAAAGTCAAGCCCGAGTTCGTCGTCATCACCGAGCCGACCGACGGCGGCATCTACCGCGGCCACCGCGGCCGCATGGAGATCCGGGTGGACGTGCGCGGCGTCTCCTGCCACGGCAGCGCGCCCGAGCGCGGGGACAACGCCATCTACAAGATGGCGGATATATTAAAAGAAGTCGAGGCGCTCAACGAGAACGGCTGCGGCGACGACGTCGAAATCAAGGGCCTTGTCAAGATGCTCGATCCGAAGTTCAATTCTGAGCATTATGAGGACGCGCGCTTCCTAGGGCGCGGCACGGTCACGACCAGCGAAATCTTCTTTACTTCCCCCTCGCGCTGTGCGGTGGCGGATTCCTGCTCCATTTCCCTCGACCGCCGCATGACCGCGGGCGAAACGTGGGATTCCTGCATTAAGGAGATCGAGGCGCTGCCCTCATGCAAGAAGTACAACGCGAAAGTTTCCATGTACATGTACGACCGTCCCGCGTGGACGGGCGAGGTGTACGAGACCGAGTGCTACTTCCCGACCTGGATCAACAAGGAGAGCGCGCCGCATGTGCAGGCGCTCGCCGATGCGCACAAGGCGCTTTATGGAACCGAGCGCACGAGCGAAGCGGGCAACATCGACAAGCGCCGCCGCCCGCTGATCGACAAGTGGACGTTCTCGACCAACGGCGTGTCGATCCAGGGCCGCTACGGCATACCCTGCGTGGGCTTCGGCCCCGGCGCGGAGAGCCAGGCGCACGCACCCAACGAGATCACCTGGAAAAAGGACCTCGCGGTCTGCGCGAGCGTCTACGCGCTGCTGCCTTCGATGTACAAGGGCCGGGGCAGCGGCGATGTGACGCAGTTCCGCGCCACCCTCACCGACAACGACATCAAATAACATACGGAGGATTCTATGAGCAACGTCAGGCAATACACCGACGCGATCAGCAAACTGAACCTGAAGGACATGGTCGAGGGCGACTTTTTCCTGACCTGGGAGAAGAGCTTCGACGAAATTAAGGGCGTGTTCGCCGTGGCGGACGCTCTTAGGAACCTGCGCAAGAGGAACATTTCCTCGAAAATTTTCGACAGCGGCCTCGGCATCAGCCTTTTCCGCGACAACTCGACCCGCACGCGCTTCTCGTTCGCCTCCGCGTGCAACCTTTTAGGCCTCGAGGTGCAGGACCTCGACGAGGGCAAAAGCCAGATCGCCCATGGCGAGACCGTGCGCGAAACCGCCAATATGATCTCCTTCATGGCGGACGTCATCGGCATCCGGGACGACATGTATATCGGCAAGGGCAACGCCTACATGCACGCTGTGGTGGACGCGGTCACGGCCGGCCATCGCGACGGTGTGCTCGAACAGAAGCCCACGCTCGTCAACCTCCAGTGCGACATTGACCACCCCACACAGGTGATGGCGGACACGCTGCACCTCGTGCACGAGTTCGGCGGCCTTGAGAACCTCCGCGGCAAGAAGGTCGCCATGACCTGGGCGTACTCGCCCAGCTACGGCAAGCCCCTCTCCGTTCCCCAGGGCGTGATCGGACTTATGGCCCGCCTTGGCATGGAGGTTTCCCTCGCCTATCC
>DATMYG010000334.1:0-9299 GCA_035561055.1 Clostridia bacterium
ATTTTCCTCTATGCGCTCCAACATCCCCCTGATCGCGCAGTACGCCTTTTCGCGCTACGATCCCGGTTTCGTCGCCCGGGCGAAGGAGTACGGCGTGAGCGTCATCGTGGGGGGCGAAAACTACGGGCAGGGCTCGAGCCGGGAGCATGCCGCCATCACGCCGATGTTCCTGGGCGTGCGCGCGGTACTAGCCAAATCCATGGCGCGCATCCATAAGAACAACCTGGTCAACCACGGCGTCATCCCCATGCTCTTTGAGGATGCGGCCGATTATGAGCGCATAAACGCGGGGGACCGGCTCGAGATCGACGGCCTTCCGGAGCAGCTGCTGCGGGGAAGCGTCGTCGTCCGCGACACCGACACGAACGCCGTGATCCGCGCACGCCTTGAACTGAGCGAAGAGGAAAAAGCCATACTGCTGCGCGGAGGCAAGCTCGCATTCATGAAGAACCAGTTGGCCCACGGTCAACCGGATCACAATACAAACCAACAAGGAGGAAACATAGAATGAAGAAACGTATCCTGGCAATGTTTCTGCTCGTGCTGATGGTCTGCGCCGCGCTGAGCGCGTGCAAGCCCGCGACGCCCACCGACACGGGCGCGCCCACGGACGCGCCCGCCCAGACGGCCGACCCGTCGGTTACCGACGCCCCCGCGCAGACAGAGCAGCCCGCCGGCGACGAGCCTGTGTACGGCGGCACGCTGCGCGTCACCATCAACAGCGACGCAACCTCGCTCGACGCGATGATGGTCAGCACCGAGTCGGATCAGATTCCGGCGACCCACATCTTCGAGACGGCGCTCTCCGTGGACGCCGCGGGCAACGTCTTCCCCGGCGTGTGCGATTATACGTTTGAGAACAATGCGCTCACCCTTACGGTGCGCGAGGGCGTCACCTTCCACGACGGCAATCCCGTCACGGTGGACGATATCTATGCCTCTGCCCTGCGCTGGACCGAGAACGTATCCGCCGCCAAGTCTCAGATCGTCGCCCACATGACCTCGATGGAAGTCAAGGACGGCGCGCTCGTCCTTACCTTCTTCGAGCCCGCGCCCGTCGCGCTTAATACCATCGCCGGGTACGACCAGGGCCTGTACGTTATCCCCAAGGCGATCTGCGAAAAGTATGGCGCAGAGAAAATCGCCGACGCGGACTGCATCGGCACCGGCCCGTACAAGTTCGTGGAGCATCTGCCCGACCGTTATATACTCGTTGAGCGCTATGACGGCTACGTGCCCACCACAAACGAAGCCACCGGCATGGCCGCGCCGAAGTTGGCCTATGTCGACCAGATTTATTTCTACCCCGTTAGTGACAAGACCGCCCGCATCACCGGCGTGCAGACCAATGAGTACGACATCGGCATCGGCATCCCCAGCAACATGATCGCCGAGCTCTCCGCCGATCCCAACCTGGTGGTTACCACCCGAGACTTGGGCATTTTCGCCGGCATGATCTTCAATACGCAGTCCGGCCCCTGCGCCGACAAAAACCTGCGTAACGCCATCCTCGCGTGCCTCAACATGGATGAGCTCATGCTCGCCGCCCAGGGCAGCGCCGACCTCTACTACCTCAACCCCTGCGTGATGTCCACCAGCAGCAAGTGGTATGTGGAGGACACCTCCGGCAAGTACAACAACGTGGATCTCGAGGCTGCGCAAGCTTATCTCGACGCCTCCTCCTACAACGGCGAGACGATCGTGTTCATCACCACGAAGGACAACGATTACTTCTACAAGACCGCCATCGTCGTCGCCCAGATGGTTCAGCAGATCGGCATCACCATGGACGTGCAGGTCTACGACAACGCTACCTTGAAGGAGTACCGTGACGATGCGACCAAGTACGACATCTTCTCCAGCGGTCTGAGCTCCAAGGTCGACCCGACGCAGGTGGTGTTCCTCGATTCGAGCTGGGCGGGCTTCTGGAGCAACGAGCGCAAGGACGAGCTGTGCGCGCAGCTGGCCAGCGAAACCGATTATGAGAAGCGCTATGCCATCTGGCAGGAGCTTTATGCGCTGGTGTATGAGGAAGTGCCCAACATTAGCTTCGGCGAGCGCATCAACCCCATCGTCTATCGCAGCAACGTCCACAACATCTTCGACACGCTCCAGAAGTTCTACTGGAACACCTGGATCGAGGGCTGAAGTTCTCTCCTCAGCGGGGAACGGGAGGGAATTTCCCTCCCGTTCCCTGCGCAGACCAAACTTCTAAGAGGTGAAGTCACTTGATCAACTATACGCTAAAACGAATCGTATCGGCGATCCCCACGCTCCTGGTCGTTGCTGTGCTGATCTTTTTCCTCATCCGCATGATTCCAGGCAACCCGGCGCAGATCATGCTCAGCGAAGACGCGACAGCCGAGGAAGTGGCCGCTATGGAAGTCAAGCTCGGCCTCGACAAGCCCGTGATCGTTCAGTTCGGTATCTGGCTCGCCGACGCCGCCCGCGGGGACCTTGGCAATTCGGTTTACTACAACAGGCCGGTGCTGGAGATTATCGGAGAGCGGCTCGAGCCGACGATGCTCCTTGTGGTTTACGCCATGGTGATCGCCATGCTGCTGGGCCTGCTGTTGGGCGTCATTGCAGCCATCAACCGCAATCGCCTGGCCGATAAGCTGTGCATGGTGCTCTCCATCGTCGGCATTTCCATGCCCGGCTTCTGGCTGGGGCTCAACCTGGTCATCCTGCTTGCGGTCAAAAATCCCATTCTGCCTTCCGTGGGCTATGTGACCGTGGCGGAAGGCGGCATGTCGGAAGCCTTGCGCTATCTCACGCTGCCCGCGCTGGCGCTGGGCCTGCAGCGCTCGGCCAGCATCGCACGCGTTACGCGCTCCTCCATGCTGGATGTGCTCAACAACGATTATATCCGCACCGCGCGTTCGAAAGGACTTCCCGAAAGAAAGGTTATCTATGTGCACGCGCTCAAAAACGCGGCCAACCAGATCCTGACCCAGGCCGGCATCTCCATCGCGCACCTGATGGGCGGCTCTGTGGTCATCGAAAAGCTGTTCAATATTCCAGGCATCGGGCGCCTTGCGTTCGACTCCATTTCCCGGCGCGACTACCCGACAATTCAGGGACACATCCTGTTCGTGGCCGCGGTTTATGTGCTGGTTAATCTGGCGATCGACCTGCTTTACAAGGTTTTCGACCCCAGAATCAAGTACGATTGAGGAAACACGACATGAACGTTAGAAAACTGTTTCATACCTACAACCGCGTGCTCGTCGGGGGCTTCATGTTTGCGGTCATCGTCGCTGTGGCCATATTTGCCCCGCTGATCGCCACCCACGACCCCAACGAGATCTCCATGGTGGACGGCCTGCAGCCGCCCTCCGCGGAGCATCTGTGCGGCACGGACGAGTTCGGGCGGGATGTGTTTTCCCGCATCGTGTACGGCGCGCGGGTTTCGCTGAGTATCTCGCTTTCCGTCCTGTTCCTGTGCGGCGTGGCGGGCACCGTGCTCGGCCTGCTTTCGGGCTATTACAGGTTTTCGGATCACATCATCATGCGGGTCATGGACGGCCTCATGGCGTTTCCCACGGTGGTGCTCGCTCTGGTCATACTGACCATCATGGGCTCCGGCATACCCAACCTGGTGCTGGCCCTGTCCATCGCGCAGCTTCCCCGCGTGGTACGCACCGTGCGCACAAGCGTCATCACCGTAAAGCAGCTCGAGCATGTGGAGGCCGCGCGCGCCATGGGCGCATCTTCCCTGCGCATCCTGCTTCAGTACATCCTGCCGCTTTGCATCTCCCCCTTGATCATCCGCCTTACGCTGATGATGGCCCTGACTGTGCTCAACGAGGCCAGCCTGACCTTCCTTGGCGTGGGGCTTTCGCCCGGCATTTCGAGCTGGGGCGTGATATTGTCCGAGGCGCGGCAGCATGTGAGCACCTCGCCTTACCTGATTTACCTGCCCGGCATCGCCATCGTGTGGTCCGTGCTGTCGCTGAACCTTCTGGGCGACGGGCTACGCGATGTGCTCGATCCCCGGCTGCATACCAACTGAGAGGAGGCGCCGCAGATGGAATCGAATAAAATACTCAACGTGCAAAACCTCTCGGTGGCGTTCGCCTCCTTCGGCGAATCGGTCACGATCGTCGACGATGTCAGCTTCCACATCGACCGCGGAGAAACGGTCGGCATCGTGGGCGAGTCCGGCTGCGGCAAAAGCATGACGGCCCTCGCTATCATGCGGCTGATCCAGCCGCCCGGCGTTATCCGCGGCAAGGTGGAAATCGGCGGGCGCAATCTCTTAAGCCTTTCCGAGCGCGAGATGCACGACGTCCGGGGCAACGAAATCTCCATGATTTTTCAGGAGCCCATGACGAGTCTTAACCCCGTCATCACGATCGGCAAGCAACTCATGGAGGTCTTCATAACCCACCAGAAATGCTCGCGCGCACAGGCCTGGAAACAATCCGTGGAGGTGCTGCGCCTCGTCAAAATCGCCCTGCCCGAGCAGCGCATGGGAGAGTATCCGTACCAGCTTTCCGGCGGCATGCGCCAGCGCGTCATGATCGCCATGGCCCTGTCGTGCAAGCCGAAACTTCTCATCGCGGACGAACCGACCACCGCTCTGGACGTGACCATACAGGCGCAGATCCTGCGCCTCATGCGTGAGCTTCGCGAGAAAACGGGCAGTTCGATCATGCTCATCACGCACGACCTCGGCGTGGTCAGCGAGGTTTGTTCCCGCGCCATCATCTTCTATTGCGGCCGCATCGTCGAGGAAGCGCCGGTGGCGGAGTTGTTCGCACATCCGCTGCACCCTTACACCGAAGGGCTCCTGCGCTCCCTGCCGGTACGCGGCGGGGCGGAGCGGCTCTACGTGATACCCGGCTCCGTGCCGGGCCTGAACCAGCTGCCGGAGGGCTGCGTGTTCCATCCGCGCTGCGCCTATGCGGATGAGCGCTGCCGGACACAGGCCCCGGAGATTCGCCAGGCGGGCCCGCAGCATTACGTGCGCTGCTGGCGCCAGGTATAGGAGGCAGTTATGGAAAAAAACGAAATCTTAGTCGACGTGCGCCATTTGGTCAAATGGTTTCCCATTAAAAAAAGCAATCCCTTCGGCCCGCAGAAGTATGTTAAGGCGGTGGACGATGTCAGCTTCGCCATCCGCAAGGGCGAAACGCTGGGTCTGGTGGGCGAGTCCGGCTGCGGCAAGTCCACCCTCGCGCGCACGATGCTGCGGCTTATCGAGCCGACTTCCGGCGAGGTGCTTTTCGATAACGAAGACTTCCTTGCTGCGGACCGGAAAAGGACGACCGCGATGCGCAAGGACTTACAGATCGTATTTCAGGACCCCTTCGGTTCGCTGCACCCCAAAATGAAGGTCGGGCAGATCCTCGAAGCGCCGATGGTTATCCAAAGGTACGGCAACAGGAATACCCGCGCCGCGCGCGTGCGCGAGCTCATCGATATGGTGGACCTCAAGCCGGAGCATCTTTCCCGCTATCCGCACGAGTTTTCCGGCGGCCAACGCCAGCGCATCGTCATCGCCCGCGCGCTTGCGATGAGCCCGCGGTTCGTCGTCTGCGACGAACCCGTTTCCGCGCTCGACGTGTCCGTGCGCTCCCAGATACTCAACCTGCTCGAGGACCTGCAGAAAAGCCTGGGCCTGACCTACCTGTTTATCAGCCACGACCTGAGCGTGGTCGAGCACATCTGCGACCGCATCGTGGTGATGTATCTGGGCAAGGTGATGGAAAGTACGTCCTGCGAGGAGTTGTTCCGCAATCCGCTGCATCCCTATACGCAGGCGCTTCTTTCCGCCGTGCCTCAGGTTTTCGCGAAGGACCGCAAGGAGCACATCCCGGTCGAGGGGGACATCCCAAGCCCTGCCAACCCGCCGCCGGGCTGCCGCTTCCATACCCGATGCCCGCAGGCCACCGACGCTTGCCGGGAAGACGTGCCGCTCAGGGACGTGGGCGGAGGCCATCTCGTAGCATGCCGACTGGTAACCTGTGCGAAGGAGAATGTTCATGAGTAAAGAATATAAGGAATTCCGGGTCATCCGCATCAGCGCGGGGACCCCGTTTGAGCGCGGCGTCCAGTACGGCGCGCAGGCGAAGGCGGAGATCAACCGCTGCATCGACACCTATCACAAGCATTTTCAAAGCGCGCGCAGCCTAAGCTGGGAACAGGTTTGCGCCATGGCCGAGGCGTACATACCGGATATTCAGATATGGACGCCGGATATCCTCGAGGAAGTGCGCGGCATCGCCAAGGGTGCGGGCGCGGATTTCCTCGACCTGATGGTATTAAACTGCCGCTACGAGATTCTGCATTTTCCGCGCCAGAACGAGTGCACGGCGTATGCGCTCCAGCGGGAAGCCACCGCGGAGCGCCACGTACTGGTCGGCCAGAACTGGGACAACCGTCCGTATCTTTTGGATCACACGCTGCTTTTGCACATCACCGAGCAGGAGAGCGGCAACGTGATCTTCGGCATGACCGAGGCGGGCCAGCCTATCCGCAACGGCTTTTGCACCAACGGCGTGGCGCAGTGCTCCAACAGCCTTCGCAGCAGCATCGACCGACAGGGCGGCGGCGTGCCGAGCACGTTTGTGCGCCGGAAGCTTCTTTCCATGCGCACGCTGGACGAAATGGTGGCGCTCATCCGCAAGGTGCCGCGCAGCGTTTCCGTCAACTATTGCCTAGGCAGCCTTGAAAACAAGGTTGCGGACATCGAGGCGGTTCCCGGCCAGCCGGTGCGCTTCGAGCCCATTGACCGCATCGTGACCCACGCGAACCATCTCTTGGTCAACCGTGACCTGGACGTATCCACGGGGGACCGCTTCCGCGGTGAGCGGCTGCACGCGCTCTTGAGCGAGCGCAACGGCGCCATCACCGTTGAGTATCTGATGCATTGCCTCAAGGATCATGTGGGCGCGCCCGAGGGCATCTGCTCCCATACGACCGAGAACGGCAAGCCCTGGCAAACCAACGCGTCGCTGATCTACGATCTGGACGCGCGCCGCGCGTGGATCTGCTACGGCCCGCCCTGCGAAGGGGTTTATCGAGAGTACGCGCTATGATTCGGGAAGCGCTGTGGGTTGAAATTGACCGGGACGCCGCGCGCTGGGCGCGGATGAGCGACCGGATCTTCGACCGGCCGGAACTCGGGCGGGAGGAGCGGTTCGCCTCCGCGCTGCTCACAGAAGAGCTGGAACGCCTTGGCTTTGCCGTGGAACGGGGCGTGGGCGGCATTGAAACCGCCTTCCGCGCCGTATGGGAGAACGGCGCGGGCGGGCCCGCGCTGGGGCTTTTGTGTGAATACGACGCCCTGCGCGGCATGGGGCACGGCTGCGCACACCATATGCAGGGCCCGGCCGTGCTGGCCGCCGCGGCGGCGCTCAAAAGCTGCCCGCCTGCGGCGTCGTTCCGGCTGGTTGTGTACGGCACGCCAGATGAGGAATACGGCAACGGCAAGCTGACCATGCTCCGGAACGGCTGTTTCGCCGAGCTGGACGTCGCGCTCATGACCCACGGCGGGCCGAACACCACGGTGGACGTCAAAAGCATGGCCGAGCGCATCTACGACGCGCGCTTTTACGGGCAGGCGGCGCACGCCGCCATCCGTCCGGAGGACGGACGCAGCGCGCTGGACGCTCTGCTGCTCGCCTTTCAGGGCACGGAATTCCTGCGCGAGCACGTGCCCGACGATGTGCGCATGCACTACACGATGCGCGAGGCCGGCGCTGCGGTCAACGTGGTGCCCGCATTTGCCGCGGGCACGTTCGTGCTGCGCTCGTACAGCGCCGCGTGTCTGGCGCGCGTATGCGCCCGCTTCGAAGACGTCGTGCGCGGCGCGGCGCTGATGACCGGCACCCGATCCGAATTGGAGCTCGTCACCTGCAGCGAAAACAAAATACCCGTTTTAACGCTCAACGAACTTTTGATGGAGCACGCGCGCGCACTCGGCGCGCCGCAGATTTCCCCGCCGCGCGAAAAGACCGGCTCAACCGACTTCGGCGCGGTGATGCACCGCTCTCCCGGCAGCTGCATCCGGGTGGCCTTCGTACCGGAGGGCACGTCCAGCCATTCTCAGGCATTTCTGGACGCGGGCAAAAGCGAGGCGCTGCATGGCGCGCTGCTGCTGGCGGCGAAGGTGCTGGCGGCAACCGTAGCGGACCTCGCGGAAAAGCCGCAGCTTTTGGAAGCGATCCGGCGGGAGTTCCGCGACCGCCTTGCGGAGGAAACCTGATCCAACATATATGTGCAAGCGTCCTCCCTCTGTCCGAAGCATATGTTGCCGGGGCAGGGAGGACGCTTTTATTATCGCGATGCGTTTTATGTTTTCTCGGGCCGGACCCGGCCGCGAAAAGCTCCCCTTGATTTCGGGAGCGCGCGGCGCGGTCCGGTTCATTTTTATAGGGCGGGCAATCTCCCGGATCTGTCGATGCCGTACAGCGCCTCGCACATCTGTTTTTCCCGCCCGGGGTACGCGGCGGACAGCAGGTGCTCCGCCTTCGCGAAGAGTTGCTCCTGCGTCAACGGATTGGCGACGCTGCCGGAGGCGTCCGACACGGTCGAAGCGAGTATTCTGCCCCCGGTGGTTTCAATCCTGATCCTGCAACCCCACCGCGAAGGATAAGCCGCGCTGAAAGCCTCGTCCGGCCGCACGCTGATCCTTTGCATCAGCGCACGCACGGCGGGATTTTCGAGCGCCTCGGGCGTAAACTGCGCGAGGGAGACCTCACCCCGGACAATCGCCTGGGCCACGGCGTACGGCGTGGAAAACCGTGCCTGCCCGGGCGTTCGCGGATTGACGCTGCCCTCGCTGCACGCGCACTGCCGGTATCCGACCTCGTAGGTGGCAACTTCGATGTGACGGATATCCTCCGGCGCGAGGCCGTGCTCCGCGCGCAGCGCCAGCGCGCCGTCTATGGCGCAGTGCGTGCTGCGGCAGCAGGGATACGGCTTCCTGTCCAGCCGGAGTATTTCCCACGTTTCGCCGAGGCCTGCGTTGAGGCGGCAGGGCTCGGGCGCGTCCGTCATGGCGGCGAACAATCCGCCGTCCTCTGCGGCGAGTATGCCGGACGGTCCCGTCATGCCCGCGTGGGCAAGGTACGCGGCGGCAAGGCCGTTTGCAGCGGCCCGGGCGGGGTGGAGCGCCTTGCAGGTTGCGCCGTCCGCAAGGAAAGCCCAGACGCCCGAAGCCTGAGTGCCCGCCATGCCGAGGGCGGAAAGCATGTGTTCCTCGTCGAGCCCCAGAAGATTGCCGCAGGCCGCCACCGCGCCGAATACGCCAACGGTGCCCGTCGCATGAAAGCCGCGCTTTCTGTGGC
>DATMYG010000335.1:0-5588 GCA_035561055.1 Clostridia bacterium
GTTCTCTCACCGCGCCGTCCGGTCACATCGGCGGCGCCGCGCGTCCTCGCGATGTAAATAAAGCAACACTGTTTCGTTTTTTGGACACAAGCCCGCCCGCCGCGCCTCCGAGCAGCGCCGGAAGCACCCAGGCTAGGCCCGCATCCGCAAGGGGAAGCTTATCCGCGCCGAGGGAAAGCGGTGTCTGCCTATCGACGAGCGAAAGAAGCGCGGCGAGCAAACCCATCAGCGCCGCGCCCCGGTGGATATTGACGTTGGCGACGCGCCTGTCGAAAAAGGAGAGCAGCACAAGCGAGATCAGCACGGGGTAAACGAGCTCGAGCACGGGCGCCGTAAGGGAAACGATTGAGGATATGCCTAGATTGGCGATCCCGAAGCTCAGAGCGCAGCTCCCGATAACAAGCGGGCCGTAAGGCAGCCTGTTGCCGGAGAGCTCCCGGAAGCACTCCGCGCTCGCCGAAGTGAAGCCGATGGCGGTCGTAACGCAGGCGCCCGTCACGATAAGCGCCATGACGGGCAGCCCCAGCGGCCCGAGCAGCGCTTTGGTCAGCGCGAGCAGCAGCCCCGAGCGGCCCAGCTTCTCCGAATAGACTGCCGATGCGGAAGCGCCAAGGTACGTGAGCCCTCCGTAGACCGCGAAGAGCGCCGCGCAGGCGAGCGCGCACGCGGCGAAGGAAACGCCGAGGCGCTGCCTGGGCCCTACGTATCCGAGCCGATCCGTCATGCCGGATACGACGAAGGAGAGCATCAACGCGCCCAGCATATCCATGGTCTGGTATCCGGCCTCGAGTCCCGCGCGTAGCGCGAAGGCGGTATCCTGCGCTTCCCGCGGCGCGGCGAGCGGGCGAAGGATCCCGGAAAGAAGCAGCGCCGCGAGGGAAACGAGGATTACGGGCGCGAGCGCCTTGCCTAGGACGGCGACCAGCTTCGATCTCTTCAGGCACGCGAGCGCGACCGGCGCAATGAACAGCGCGCTGGAAACCCACGGCGGCACGCCGGGAAAATTCGGCCGTACGGCCAGTTCGTAGACGGCCGCCACGGTGCGCGGCACGACGACGAGCGGCCCCATGCATAGCGCTACAAGCGATTCGAGCAGCAGTGCGGGCGGTCCGCCGAGAGGCGCGGCAATGCCCGCGAACCCGCGCGGCTGGCGCAGCGCCGCAAGGAGCGCGGCGATCGCCATACCGCACTCCACCGCGATGAAGCACAGGAAGCCTGAAAACCATTGACTCCCAGTTTCCAACCCCAGGTAGGGAGGGAAAATCAAATTGCCCGCGCCGAAGAACATCGCGAACACCGCGAAGCCCAGCAAGGCGATGTTTTTCGCGTTCGCTTTCCTGCCCGTATTCCGCCACCTCCCCGCGTGCCCGCATCAAAGAATATTCGCAAAACGCGTCCGCGATGCGCGCGCGTTGGAAACCGGGCTGTCCAAGGCATCGCCGCGTACGGTATGCTGTGCGAGAGCCCGCGGTGCTCGATATTGCCGAATGCGGGTTTTGCGGATACAATACTGTCTAGATGTTATTCCTTAAAGCATGATTCGCTATAGCGTAAGGAGTCGAAATGAACGAGATTTTCCGCCGCTACCCCCTCGTCGAATGCAACCTCACGAAACTTCGCCGCAACGCAGAGGCGGTCGTATCGCGCTGCAGGGCGCTGGGCATCTCGGTTACGGGCGTAATCAAGGGCTTCAACGGCGATCCTCGCGTGGCCTCAGTTTTCAGGGAATGCGGCGTGACGGGCCTCGCGACATCGAGGACGGAGCAAGCCTCCGATTGCCGCGCCGCGGGCGTTCCCGGGCCGTACATGATGATCCGCGTGCCCATGCCGGGCGAGGCCGCGGACATCGCGCGTTATTTCGACAGCGCGCTCGTGAGCGAGCTGTCGACCATACGCCTTCTTAACGCGGAGTGCGCGAGGCAGTTAAAGCGTCTCGGACTGATCCTTATGGCCGACCTCGGCGATCTTCGCGAGGGGTACTGGGACAAGGGCGAATTGCTCGACGCGGCGGTTGAAATCGAAACGCTTCCCCATGTCGACCTTCTCGGCGTGGGCGTGAACCTCGGCTGCTACGGCGCCATCGTGCCGTCGGCTGAAAATCTCGCCGAACTCGTCGCCCTCGCACAGCGCGTCGAATCCCGCATCGGGCGGCGGCTTGAGATCATTTCCGGCGGGGCGACAACTTCCCTGCCGCTCGTATTGAACGGCACCATGCCCGAACGCATCAACCACCTGCGCCTCGGGGAGGGCATTTTGCAGGGTAAGGACTTGGACGACCTGTTCGGCCTCGACATGAGCTTTCTCGACCTAGACGTGTTCACCGTTAAGGCGGAGGTGCTCGAGGTGAAAACCAAGCCGAGCCACCCGGTGGGCGATATTTTCGTGGACGCGTACGGCTTCAGGCCGACGTTTCCGGACCGCGGCCTGAGGAAGAGGGCGCTCGTTGGCATAGGCAAGCTGGACTTCGTCTATTGCGACATGCTCGTGCCGCGCGGAAAGGGCATCGAGGTGCTCGGCGGCAGCAGCGACCACCTTATACTCGACGTGGAGGACTATCCGGGCGACTTGAAGCCAGGGGATATCCTCACCTTCGACACGCGCTACGCCACCATGCTGTACGCGACAAACTCGCGCTACGTGCGCTTCGAGTGCACGGAATGATCTCCGGGAGGGAGCGTTTCGCCGGATTCGGCACGGCGGGCTGCTATTCTTTTGATAAATTGAAGCGCCCCATCATCTGGAGCGCCCAAGGATCTGGGTTAGGTTATTTGACTGCGCGCGTGAGGTAGTACAGCGGCATGTACTCGCCGATGGGATTCGTGCCCGGGCGGTCCGTATCCTCGAGGATGTGCGTGAGCGTCAGCCCCGCGCGTAGCTGCCCGCCGAGCTGCTCCTCGGCGGTGTGGCTGAATTGGATGCCGTCGTTGTCAGCCGTCATTCGCTCGAAGAGGGCTCTGTCCTTCAACGGGTTGAAGGGCAGCCTGTTGCTGATGGTGAGGCCGTTCACCTCGTCGAAGAGGAAGATCAATCCGTTGTCCATGCCCGCGAGGAGCACGCCGCCTTTTTTCAGGATGCGGAAGCACTCGTTCCACACGTGCTGCACGTCCTCGACGTAGCAATTGGACACGGGGTGGAAAATCAAATCGAAGCTCCCGTCCGCGAAGGGAAGGGGCTTTGTCATATCCCCGCGCACGATCTCGATCCCGTACCCCTCGCGCGCGGCGACCATCCTTTCGGAGGCGAGCTGGCGCTCGGAATTATCGAATATCGTGCAGATTGCGCCGCGCGCGGCAAATATGGGCATCTGCTGTCCGCCGCCCGAGGCGAGGCCGAGCACGCGCGCGCCCCGAAGTTCCGGGAACCATTCCCGCGGCGCGTATTTGACCGGCGTCAGGTACATCCCCCAGTCGTCGTGGAGGCGCGCCTTCTCGTACTCCTCGTGGGAGATGGGGATGCTCCAGACATTGCCGCCATCCGCCCAGCGGTCCCAGGTTGCGGAATTGACGGCCGTGTATCTCTGGCGCAGCTCTTTTTCCTCGTCCATACGCCTCACATCTTAATGAGCCTTGTGTAGACGCTGTGCTCGGGTTCTCCGCCGGGGATGTAGCTTGCGCCGAGCGTCTTTTTATAGAAGCCCTCCGCGTCGTCCACGGAGCCGATGATGGCGTATCCGTAGCCCGCCTCGCGCATGCCCTCGAGCGTGCGGATGAGCAGCGCGCGGCCGATGCCGCGGCCCCGCTGGCTCAGCGCCACGCCCGTCGGCCCGAAGAAACCTTTTGCCGTCGCGTCGTAGCAGGCGAAGCCGAGGACTTTTCCGTTCTCCGTCGCGATGAAGCAGCCCTGCGGCTCCCGGTTGAGGGCGTACTCCGTTTCGTCCGCCCACTGGCGGCCGAAATGCAGCCGGATGAAGGCGAGGATGCGGCTTTTGTCGCACGAAATCGCGCGCTTGAGCGCGATTCCCTCGGGGATTTTGTTTTCGGGCAGCGTGGTCAGGTTGGCGATCATGTCGCAGCCGTTCATATGCGTTCCTCCTGTGCTGAAGGCGCGGTCGCGCCGTTTTGCTCACCGACGCCTTGTTTCAGTTTGATGGGCATGAATACTTCCATCTGGGACCAGCCCTGTGCGTCGATAATCTCCCGGGGCGTAATGATGTGCCCCATCGCGTAATGGCCGGGCCGCGCGTCGAATTCGAAAATGCCGGAATTCTCGATGTATTTCAGGGCTTCCCGGTAGCGGATCCCGTTGGTCTCCTCGTCGCCGTCCCTGAACGTATAGGTCAGGTAGCTGCCCCCGTCGAAGTCGGCGATCCCGTAACCGCCGTCGTCCATCCCCTCCGAGAGCGCCCACCACCAGACGAGGCCGCCCTCCTGATCGTCAAAAAATAGGAAGTCGCGCGGCATGAAGTCGTCCCTCGCCTCGGGCCTGATGCCGGAGAAATACGCGTTGAACTTGCCAAGAATGCCCGCGTCCGAAAAATCGATTTCCTTGTCCACCCCCGAGGAGGCGGCCCGGAACGGCGGCAGATGTACGATGCGAAACTCCATAGACAACCCTCCGGCAACCGTTTTTGTCATCATACCATACGGCCAAATCCGGTTCAATCCGAAATGCGCGCGGCGGCGAGAGCCTACTGGAATATGCGGATATCGTGCTCCGAACCGCTTTTGCGCGCGACGGTGTCGACGACGAGCTGCGCGACGGTTTCCCCTTTCTTCCCGGAGGAAAGGCGGATCGTCCGGCTTTCCGCGCCCTGCGGCGCGCATTCCCCTTCGTAGAGGACCAGGATGGAGTCGCGTCCGAGCGCGCGAAGGGCCTGCCAATTGGCGGTCCCCATCGCCACGAAGGCGGAGAAATCGTCCCCGCGCGCGCGCTGCGCGAGCGCGGGGTCGTTTGAGGCGCAGGCCGCGTCGAAAGCCTCGCGCACGCGGCGGGAGATTCCCTCGTCCGCATACGCGTCGTGGAGGAAGAAGAGCCTTTGCCCGCCCGCGAGCTCGCGCGCGCGGGAAGCGAGGGCAAAAAAATCGTCGTATACCTGATAAAAGAGCATCAGGTCGTCCATGCAGCCGTCCACGCAGATGAGCGGGCAGAAGTTCTGTTCGCCGATGGCGTAGAACTCCGCGCGCGGCAGGTCCACTGCGACGATCGCGTCCACATGCGCGCTTCTCTGCCTGAGGCACTGCTCACTGAGCAAAAGCGTGCGCATCCCCCTCGTTTCGAGCGCCTGCGTGAGGGCGCGAATGAACAGCAACGTGCCGCGGGCGCGGTCCGGCGCGCCGCAGGCGCGTGGCGCGAACACGCCCGCCGTGTGGTTGTGCCCGGTTGCGAGCGCTTTGGCCACGAGCGAGGTTTCATATCCATGCAGGTTGACATAATGCAGGATCTTCTTTCGCGTCTGCTCGCTGATGCGCTCCTCCGCGCGGTCGTTGAGCACGTAGGAGACGGTCGCGATGGAAACGTTGCAGGCGCTGGCGATATCCTTGATGGTCAGGCGGGGCTTTTCCATGTGCTGATGATAGCAACCGTTCCCCGCGCTGTCAAGCGACGCGGTGCCTTTCACAGAATGAAAATTACATAAAATTTATATTGAC
>DATMYG010000336.1:0-22410 GCA_035561055.1 Clostridia bacterium
AACGAAACGAGCGCCGTGAGCAGTACGGCGCCACCGTAAAGAGGCGCGCGCCAGAGCATGGCCGCCGCGAGCGCGAGTATCCACAACAAGGCCGCGACGCGCACGGTTTTCACATCCGCCGCTTTTTTGAAGGACGCGAGCAGCCCGTCCCCCCGCGCGCTTTTGAACGACACAACCGCGAGCGCGGAGAGCGCACGGGAGAGCATGGGCGCGAGCGCCAATACGAAGAGCGCGGGCGCCGCGGCATCGACTTGCGTCCAGAGGGCGAAGGAGAGAAGCATGTACGAGACGCCCGCGATCAGCGCGCTCGCGCCGATGTGCGGGTCGTGCATGATATCGAGCATCCGCTCGCGTGGGGCGTGGGAGCCCAGGGCGTCGGCCGTATCGAGGAAGCCGTCCATGTGGATGCCGCCCGTGACGGCGAGCGGGATAAGCGACGCGACCGCGGCCGTCAACACCTGCCCGATGCCAAGGAAGCGCGCGAGGACGAGCCAGACTAGCCAGAATAACCCGATAAACGTGCCCACGACGGGAAAGAAGCACAGCGCATAGGCCATGTTCTCCTCCTCCCATGCGACGCGCGGGACGGGCAGCCTTGAGTACATCGAGAGCGCCATGCAAAAGGAACGGATCAACTTCACGCGCGCCCTCCTTTGAGCGGAATCGGGATGCCGCAGACGACCTCGTACGCCTCGTCCGCTTTCCGTGCAAGCGCGGCGTTCACCGCGGCAAGCAACGCGATGTAACGCGCGGTCCATTCATCGTAAATGACGCCGTCGCAGGCGACCTCGCAGGTGACCGCGACTGTCAGCGCGCAGGCGCCAACCGCTTTTTCGATGCCCGCTAGGATGCGTTCCGCCGCGCCGTCGAAGCCGGAATCTGTCGAGAAGCACTCGTTCGCCGCGAGGTTGGCGATATCCTCGATAAGCGCCGCGCCGTTTTGAGGAAAATCCACGCCGTAAAGCGCGGTCGGCGCCTCAAGCGTGGCGAAGCCTTTGCTCTTGCGCAGCGCCCTGTGACGCGCGACGCGAAGGGCGTCCTCCCCGTCCCGCACGAGCATGCAGGCGACGTAAACGCGCGGCCCCACGCCTCTTTTTCCGACGAGGCTCTCGGCGAACGCGGATTTTCCGCTGGCCGCCCCGCCCGTAACGAGGATCAGCATAGCGGCTTGTACGCCGGGACGGAAATGTCCTCGAACGTCGCCATCTCGTTGTACACGGCAAGAGCCATGTCCAGAAGCGGCATCGCCGCGACCGCGCCCGTTCCCTCGCCCAGGCACAGATCCGCGCAGATGAGGGGCGAAAGGCAAAGCTCGTCGAGCAGCATGCGCGCCGCGGGCTCCTTCGACACGTGGCTCGCGAACAGATACGGCGCGCAGTTCGGGCACAGACGCACGGCGACGAGCGCCGCCGCAAGCGAAATGAACCCGTCGAGCAGCACGGGCATGCCATAAAGCGCCCCGCCGATGCATACGCCCGCGAGGCCCGCGATATCGAGCCCGCCGACCTTATGGAGCACATCGAGCGCATCGGACGCGTCCGGCTGGTTGGTCTCGAGGGCGCGCGAAATAGCGTGCTGCTTACGAAGCAGCCCTTCATCGGAAAGCCCCGCGCCGCGCCCCGTGACCTCGGTAATGGGCTTGACCGCGAGCGCCGCGGCGATGGCGCTGCTCGTGGTCGTATTGCCGATGCCCATCTCCCCGGTGGCAAGCAGGCGGTATCCCTGTTCGTGAAGGACGCGCGCCATATCGACGCCGACCCTTACGGCGGCTTTGGCCTCATCTCGCGTCATGGCGGGGCCCTCGGTCATATCCGCCGTGCCGCGGCGCACGTTGCATCGCCCGACCTGAGAGATATTGACCGGCCGCGCGACGCCCACGTCCACAGGAATCACATCCGCGCGGGCGATCCTGGCCATGCGGCATACGCTGGCGTCCCCGCGCGCGATGTTTTCTGCGACGATGGCAGTAACCTCCTGTCCCACCTGCGAAACGCCCTTTGCGATGACGCCGTTGTCCGCGCACATCACGACCACGGCGCGGCGGGAGAGATCGACATCCGCGCTTTTCTGCACGCCCGCGATGCGCGCGATATCATCCTCGAGTATCCCGAGGCCGTGCAGGGGCTTCGCGAGGCTGTCCCAACGCGCGCGCGCCGAACGCATGGCCTGTTCGTCCGGCGGCACGATGCGCGCGTTGAGAGCTTTAAATTCCGTCATTGATAATTCTCGATGAAGTAGCGGTAGAATTTATGCGCCTCGGCTAGGGCGGCGGCGTCCACGTTCTCGTTGACGCTGTGCGCGCTCGCGAGCTGTTCGGGGCTCAGCCGTATGGGGGAGAAGCGCAGGCAGCCGTCGCTTACGATTTCAAACTCGCGGCAGTCGGTGCCGCCCATCATCATGTAGGGCGACACGGTGACGCCGGGGATGCATTCTTCGATGCATCTGGTCAGGTACGAAAACGCCTTGCCGTCCATATCCACGAGCTTGGAGGAGTTGCGCCCCGTGACGACTTCCACGCCGAGGTCGTACTTCTCCGCCCGCTTTTTGAAGAGGGCGACGGTGGCCTCCATATCCTCGTGCGCGATGCAGCGAAGGTTGCACAGGGCGTACGCTTCCGCGGGAATGACGTTGGGCGCGGGCGAGCCCTCGCACATGGTAAAGCAGAAGGTGGTCGCGAGCATCGCCTCGCCGAACGGGGAGGCTGCGGGTAGCAGCGCCTTGAGAAGCGGCCCGAACAGCCACAGGTTGCCGAACAACAGGCGCATCGGGAAGCTCAGAGAGGGCGCAAGCGAGGCGAACATGCGCTTCACCGCCGGGGAATATCCTTTTTTAAAGGGACGGGCGCGCTCCATGTCGTCAATGAACGCGGCAAGGCGCGCGAGCGGGTTGTGCCGGGGCGGCGTGGACGAGTGGCCGCCGTGGCTCTTGGCCGTAACTTTGAGGTTGATGAACCCCTTCTCCGTCACGCCGATGACTGCGCACTGGCCGGTAAGACCCGGGAAGAACTTCGTGGTGACCACGCCGCCCTCGTCCAGGACGACCTCGGGACGGATGCGCTGTTGCTTGAAGTGCTGCGCGGTGGCGGTCGCGCCGCCGCCGGAGATTTCCTCGTTCGCGGAGGAGGCGAGGTATATATCGACGGCGGGCGTGAAGCCCTCCTCTATCAGTTCCTCCATCGCCGCGAGCTCGGTCATAAGGGTGCATTTGCAGTCCATAGCGCCGCGCCCGTAGACCCTGCCGCCGTCGAGCGCGCCCGAAAACGGCGGAAACTTCCAGTCCGGCTCGGTCGCGGGCACAACGTCCTGATGCCCCATGAGAACGACGCTGCGGGAGCTGTCCCTCCCTTTCCAACGAATCAGCAGGCTGCCGTCAAAGTCCGTATACGTGCAGGTTTCAAATACGCGCGGGAAAAGCTCGCGCATCAGGTCCTGAAGCTTCCGGAATTCCGCCATGTCCTCGCCCGGGTTTTTGGAGAGCGTCTGTATCTGGATCATGCGCGAAAGCCGTTCCGCGTCGAGCGCGACGTCCCGCTCCGCCCACGATATGGCGGCCTTGCCCTTAGCGGGCCTCGCCTTGATCCGCACGGCGTTGAGAACGGCCGCGAGCAGCATCAGCACAACGAGGGCAAGAAGACCCAGCAGTACATATCCGACGATACCCATACCATTTCCTCCCATCCGTTTCCATATGCCCAAAAGGGAAACGCGCCTTCTTCCTTGGCGTTCGAAGAGCGGCTTACTCCGCCATGCGGTACCCTGCCTCGACGATAGCGGCCTTGGCGAGCACCTCCGTCGGGTCTACGACGGGGTAGTCGAGCCCGTATTGCTCAAAAGCGATGGGCAGTTCCGTGCAGCCGAGCACGAACGCCTCTGCCCCCTGTTCCATTAGCCCGTCGAGCGTCTTTCGAAGCGCCGTTGTATCATAATCGCGCCTGTTCGCCTTGACGCCTGCGTAGATAACGTCCATAACCGTCCTCTGCCCCGCTTCGTCCGGCAAAAGATACGCGATGTTGTACTCGTCGAAGAGCCGCGCGTAGATGCCGGTTTTCACCGTGCCGTCCGTCGCGAGCAGCGCGACCCTGCCGATGCCGCGGCGCTTGATTTCCTGCGCCGTAAGGCGGAGCATGTGCAAAACGGGCAGCTTCGTCTGCCCGGTGAGCGCGTCGTAGAAATAATGCACCGTGTTGCAGGGGATGATCAGGAAGTCCGCGCCCGCGGTTTCCAGGCGTTTTGCGGAACGCAGAAGCTCGGGCACAGGGCTCGGCCCCGTGCCAAGTATCGCCGCCGTCCTGTCCGGCACGGCGGTGTTCGAGTCGATCAGCACGTGGATGTGCTCGCTATCTGTGGCGGCGTCCGTGCAGCGCACGATCTTCGCGTACAGGTCGGCGGTCGCGAGCGGACCCATGCCGCCGATGATGCCGATGGTCTTTTTCATTCGTTCCATCCTGTGTCGTGTTCCTTATTCTACCGTATCCGCGGGGTCGATTGCAAACACGGAGGCGATTCCGCCGCTATGGAGGAAGACGACGCGTTCGTCTTTCCCGATCCTGCCCGCGCGGCACAGCTCGATGAAACCCGCCATGGTTTTGCCCGTATACACGGGGTCGAGCACGAGCCCTTCGGTCTTCGCGACGAGCCGGATCGCCTCCAGCCCCGCCTTCGAGGGCTTCGCGTAGCCCGCGCCGAAGCAGGGGTACACGTCCACGTCGGCGGCGGATATATGGATATCTCCCCTGCCGACGAGCTCCGCCGCATCGTTGACGAGCTCGGCCACGACGTCCTCGAAGGGGCCGTCGTCCACGGCGACGCCCGTGACCCTGCACCCGTCCCCGTAGAGGAGCGCGCCGAGCACGAGGCCCGCCATGGTGCCACCGCTGCCCGCGGTGCACACGATGCGGTCGATTCTGACGCCCGCCTCGAGCGCGTCGGAGAAAATCTCCTTCGCGCAGTCCAAATAACCCAGCGCGCCGAGCGGCACGCTGCCGCCCACGGGGATGTGGTAGGGCTTTCTCCCCGCCGCGCGAAGTTCCTCCTCGATGCGCGCCATTTCGGCGTACACGTCGTCGTAGGAATCGGTATCGACGAAGCGGACTTCCGCGCCCAGCAGTTCGTCGATCATCAGGTTGCCGGCGCGGCCCATAACCCCGCGTCCCTTCAACACAAGGATGGCGTCGAGCCCGAGCATGTTGCAGCAGGCCGCCGTGAGCATGGCGTGGTTGCTTTGCGCGCCGCCTGTCGTGAGCACGACGTCCGCGCCCTGCGCGAGCGCGTCGTAGAGAAGATATTCAAGCTTTCTTACCTTGTTGCCGCCGGTAGAGACGCCGGTGAGGTCGTCCCGCTTGACATAGACCGTACACCCGAGAGCCGCCCCGAGGCGGGGCAGCTCGTACATGGGCGTCGGAAAACGGCCGAGGCTGAGCTTGGGAATGTTTTTGGTTGCGGGGATTTTCATTTTTCCTCCATCAGGCGCGGGAGGCCGAGGATGTCGAGCGTGGCGAAATAATCCCTGTTCGTTTCCGCGCGGCGGATAAGCTGCGCCGTGCCGTCCTCGCGAAGGAGGATCTCCGCGCTCCTCAGTTTGCCGTTGTAGTTATAGCCCATCGAGAAGCCGTGCGCGCCGGTGTCGTGGATAACCAAGAAGTCGCCCTCCTCGATTTCTGGGAGCATCCTCTCCACGGCGAAGCGGTCGCTGCTTTCGCACAGCGAACCAGTCACGTCGTAAAGATGGTCGCGCGGAGCCGTCTCCTTGCCCAGCACCGTGATGTGGTGGTACGCGCCGTACATCGCCGGGCGCATCAGGTTCGCGGCGCACGCGTCCACGCCGATGAAGTGCTTGTAGGTATCCTTATGGTGGATCGCCCGCGTAACGAGATAGCCGACCGGCCCCGTCATGTAGCGGCCGAGCTCCGTAAAGATCGCGGGGCGGATATCCGTATTGCCGAACACCTCGGCGTAGACCTCGCGCACCTTCGCGCCAATGAAGGCGATATCCGTTGCGGTCTCCTCCGGCCGGTACGGAATGCCGATGCCGCCCGAAAGGTTGATAAAGGCGATTTCGGCCCCGACTTCGTCGTGCAGCTCGCGCGCCGTGGTGAACAGCAGCCTCGCGAGCGTCGGATAATACATGTTGTCCGTGTTGCACGAGGAGAGGAACGCGTGCAGGCCGAAGCGTTTCGCGCCCATGGACTTGAGCTTTTTGAAGCCCTCCGTGAGCTGCGCGCGCGTGAAGCCGAACTTCGCCTCGGCGGGGTTGCCCATGATCTCGGTGCCGATGCGGAACTCCCCGCCCGGGTTGAAGCGGCAGGCAATGAGCTCCGGGATGCCTCCGTTTGCGGCAAGGCAGTCAATGTGCGTGATGTCGTCAAGGTTGATGATCGCGCCGAGCCTGCGCGCGTAGGCGAATTCCTCGGGCGGTGTATCGTTGGAGGAGAACATCAGTTCTTCCCCCACGGCGCCGATCGCCTCGGAGAGCATCAGCTCCGCCCAGCTCGCGCAGTCCGTGCCGCAGCCCTCCTCGCGAAGGATCCTGAGCAGCACGGGGTTCGGACAGGCCTTGACGGCGTAATGCTCGTGAAAGCCCGGGTTCCATGCGAACGCGGCGCGGAGCTGCCGCGCGCGGCGGCGAAGCTCCGCCTCGTCGTAGAGGTGGAAGGGCGTGGGATACAGCTTTGCGATCTCCTCGATCTTTTGTTTGGTAAAGGGCAGGGTCTTGTCCGTCATGTTCTCTCCTCGTATCACAGTTCCTGATAATCGGTCATGATCTGCGTGCGCTCGTACTCGCGCCAGCGAAGGGAACGGTCCTCGTACTCGATCTCGCCAACCTGGTTGTCATACGGATCTGCGCGCCAATGGGTCATGGGGGGCTCAAACTGATGCTGGAACTCGCAATTGGCGACCATGCGGTACGGGTCGAGGTTGCCGAAGTAGTGCCAGCGGCGCGCCTCGTTGCCTGCGCGGTGCGCGCTTCCGCCATAGGACGGATCGGCGAAGAGCCAGCCGTAAGGCGCGATGTAGAACATCGCCCAATCGTGCGCGCCCACGTCGTACGGTTCGCAGCAAAGGCCGCTCTGCCAGCGCGCGGGGATGCCCACCAGACGGCAGAGTGTAATGAACAGCAGCGCCTGCACGCCGCAGTCCCCCTTGAAGTTGCGCGCGGCGTTCTCGGGGATGTTCTCGAGCACGAAGTAATTGGGCATAAAGGAGTACTTTACGCTGCCGGTCACGAAGCCGAAGATGCGCCGCGCCTTTTCGGCGGGGTCGTCCGTGCCCTTGACAAGCTCCGCCGCGATGGCACGCAGGTAGGGCGTAAAGACGATGTGCGGGTCTTCCTCGTTAAGAAAGAATTTCGGCTGTTCCCGATCCGCCTTGATGGACATGGGATCGCAGTAGCGCGCCGTGTGTACATAGGAATATTCGACGAAGAACTCCCTGTTCTCGTCGAGCGTGCGCTCGAAGCATACCGTACGCTGCGGCGCGTCCTCGGGCGAGATGTACTTGGGCTCCTCCGAGAAGGACAGAAGCTTGATTTCGCTCTGCTGGGGGCATGCGGCGGGAATGGGCAGCCACACCCTGGCGCGCCGGCCGCGCTCGAAGGCAGTGTCCTCGATCTTCACGCTCGCCCGGATGCGGATGCAGTTCGAAAGCGCGCCCCTCTCGTGCATGAGGCGCATGGAGCGGTCGAGGATGTGCTCACCCGTGGGCGCGGGCGGCTCTTCCATCTCGCCCTTCTCGATTTTTCTTTGTATGCTTCTCTCCCTGATGTCGGGATGCGTCTTGATAAGCGTATTGACGAAGCGCTTGAAATAACGCTTTTCGCCGTTGAGGTAAATCCAATCGATGCGGCCGAGGTCCACCAGCGTGTCGAACTCCTCGCATGTGAAGCCTGCGACGCGGTCCGTCGCCTCCGCCATGGCCTGATCGAAGGAAAGCTTGAAATCGTCCGCCAGGCGCTGCATCATTTCGCGCTGGGCGATGAAACACCCGCGAAGGGGTTGCGGAATGTCGGCCTTGAGCCTCAGATCGATCAGCCTTACGGCCTCGTCTATGTCGCCCCACGCCTTGAGCCGCGCGATGTCCTCGGGTAGTCCCACGTTGAGATAGCGGAAATTCTCGTTGATGTTGCTCATGTGTCCTCCTTCAAAAGCGTTTTCAGGCTTTCCCTTATATTGCCCGCGCGGCCGACGGTGCGCTCGGCGTGGAGCATGGAGCTAACGACGCTCTCGCTCACGCACTCGATGACGGCGCGGAAAACCAATTCCATATCATCCTCGAAAAACTGACGGATGCAGACGGGTTCGTTCCTTGTATAATGGGGCAAGCAGTTTGTTGTGGAGAAGGCGATGACGATTTCCCCGCTGCCGTTGCCGGAAATGCTGCCCGTGCGCGCGATGCCGGATTGGGCGCGCTTCGCCGCGCGCAAGAGCTGGCGCGAGGAGAGCGGCGCGTCCGTCGCGAGCACGACGATGACGCTGCCCTTGTCCGCCTCCGGCCTGGCACTGAGCCTTCGATACAGCCTCTCCCCCGTCCCGTCCCCGCAGATGGTCAGATCCCGTAGCGAGCCGAAGTTGGTCAGCAGCAGAGCGCCGAGGGTATATGTGTTTCCATAAAGCTCGATTACGCGCGACGCGCTGCCGATGCCGCCTTTGAGCCCGTAGCAGCTCATACCGGCACCGGCGCCAACCGCGCCTTCTTCGAATTCTTCCGAGGCGGCGGCGAGCGCCCGGAGCACATGCTCCCCGGTGATGCGCCGCGCGCGGATGTCGTTGAGGGCGCCGTCGTTGCACTCGAAGACCAGCGGGTTCATCGTACCGGTCGCGACGCCGATGTCCTCGTTGCGTTCGAGCATGTACCCGGCAAGCGCATCCCACACGACACCGACTGAAAGCGTGTTGGTGAGGATGAGCGGCGTTTCGACCGCGCCCATCTCCATGACCTGCACAAGCCCCGTGCTTTTGCCAAAACCGTTGATCACATGCGCCGCGGCGACGCATTTGTCGTGGAACAGGTCCCCGCCATGGGGGAATATTGCGGTCACGCCCGTATGGATGTCGCCCTCGTGGAGCGTACAGTGACCCACCTTCACGCCGGGCACGTCGCTCACGAGGTTACGCCTCCCCTTTTCCAGGCGTCCGAAGGCGAAGCCGTATTCCTTTTCCACACCCATCTCTTGCTCTCTCTCCCCAAGGATAACCCAGACTATTGTATCTCTTTATCGGCCGACGCACAAGCGGTTCCGGTCGGATTATGCATAGATATTCAGAATTTTGAGCTCATCCGTGCATAGGATGAAGTCCGCCGGGTCCCCCGTGCGCACGCGGGAGGGCTTCTCCCCGACGACTAAGAGGGGGTTGCGCGACGCCATCCGTACGGCGTTCACGAGGGGAATGCCGAAAGCGACCGCGTTTCCGACGCAGTCCCAAAGAAACGAGGTGGAGCCCGCGAGGGTGCCGTCCGCAAGCGCCGCGCGGCCGCCCCGGACCATCACCTTCTGCATACCCAGCTCATACTCCCCGTCCCCCAGGCCGCAGGCGGCCATGGCATCGCTGATAAGGCAGAGCCTGTCCTTCCCGAACAGGCTGTACGCCGCGCGAACCATCGAGGGATGCACGTGCAGCCCGTCGCAGATGAGCTCAGCCGTGACGTCCGGTCGTTCCGCCGCGGCGGCGACCGGCCCCGGCGCGCGGTGATGCATGGGGCGCATAGCGTTAAACAGGTGCGTCACATGGCTCAGCCCCGCCTCGAAGCCGGCGCCGGCCGCATCGTAGCCGCAGTCCGTATGCGCAAGGGAAACGTGCGCCTCGCGCGACACCTCGCGGATGAACTCCAAAGCCCCCGGCAGCTCCGGCGCGACGCAGACGATTTTGATCAATCCGCCCGCTTCCTTCTGGAGCCTCGCATAGAGATCATAATCGGGATTCTGAAGATAACTCTCGCACTGGGCGCCCCGCTTTTCATGGGAGAGGAACGGGCCTTCCAGATTGACGCCGACGAGCCGCGCGCAGCCCTTGACCGGGTTGTCGTGGAGGCGCTTCGCGTTGCGGCACATGCGCGCGAGCCTCTCTTCCGGCAGCGCCGTCGTCGCCGGGCAAAAGCGCGTCACACCGTTCAGATAAAGCGTGCGCGCCATCGCGACGAGGCCGTCGTACTCCCCATCCGAAAAATCGCAACCCGTGTTGCCGTGCGTATGGATGTCGCAAAGCGCGGGGAACAGATACGGCGCGTCGAGCGGCGCTCCAAGCGGGATTTTGCGTGCGGACGCGACGACGCCGCCCTCGAGGGCGACCTCGCCGTAAACGAACGCACCGGACGCGTCGATGTACCGTGCTGCGATCTTCATCCTCAGAAAGACGCGATAAGCGCCGCATCCAAACGCTTGACGATTTCCACGGCCATCGCGGCCGTCGCCTCAAAATCAAAGTAGCTCGTGATCCCGCAGGGCGTATGGATATAGCGGACGGGAACGCCCATCACGATAACGGGCGCGCCACGGAGCGCTCGGCAGATTGCCGCGCCGTTATTTCCGCCCCCCTCGCGCACGGAAGCCTGCAGGGGCATGCCGAGTTCCTGCGCAAGGTCGAGCGCATAGCGCTGGAAGCGCGGGTTCGCTATCATGGAAACGTCCATGAAGCGGATCATGGGCCCGCCCTTAAGCGCCGTCTGCACGGCGTAGGGCTCGTTGAAGGTATCGTCCGCAGGGCATCCCTCGAATACGATCGCCGCCGCGGGCTTGATCCGGTTGACCGCCACCATGCAGCCGTGCCCCTCGAACTCCTCCTGGCTGGAGATGCTCGCGGCGACGTCCACCCCAAGCTCTTCATCCCGGAGCCTTCGCATCGTTTCCAGCAGAACGGCGCAGCCTATCCGGCAGTCGAATGCCTTGCCCATCATGATGTCGTTATCCCGGTCGTATGAAAACGCCGTCGCGGGCACCGCGGGCTCGCCGATGCGTATATGGTAGCGGTCTCGCGCCTCCGCTTCGTCCCGCGCGCCGACGTCGATGACAAGGCTTCGGATGCCTTCCGCCACGCCCTTTTGATCCTCGCCGCCCATGAAATGCGGCGGCCGGGAAGCTACGACACCCGGTATCCACTGCCCCTCGGCGTTGCGCACGAGCACCTTCGTGCCTTTGAGGGATCCCTCCGTCCACGTGCCGAGGGAAACGAAGCGCAGCGTGCCGTTCGGTTTGATCGCCTGGATCATGATGCCCACCTCGTCCGCGTGCGCGTCGAGCATGAGCATAGGCTTCCCGCAGTTCTTTTCGCGGAATAGATAGAGGTTTCGCATGCAGTCCTCTTCTATCCTGCCCAGGCTTCCGGCAAAGCGCCTCGCTGCGAGCAGGGCTTCGTCCTCGAAGCCGGAAGGGGCCCTCGCGTCGGATAACGCCCTGATCATTTCAACACAATTCGGGTCGACATGCATGTCTTTATTTCCTCTTCATCATTCGTAGTTTTTCGCATCCATATTCTATCACGCTTGCCCTCATATTTCAACGAAGCACGCGAACCCCGGTGCGGTGATTGCCATACGCGTGCAACTATGTTATGCTATAATTCGCGACTTTTGGAAAGGCCGTTCTTTATGGAAATGTTGAAACCGCGCGGGTTCGCCGCGTTCCGTAAAAAATTCATCGGCGACAGGGCGTTTTACGCCGCGCTCGCCTCCCTCGTGCTGCCCCTGGCCATTCAGCAGGGCATCACAAGCTTCGTCAACCTGCTGGACAACATCATGGTCGGCGGGCTGTGCACGGAATCCATCTCGGGCGTAGCGATCGTCAACCAGATGGTATTCGTGTTCAACCTCTCCCTTTTCGGGGCGCTGTCCGGCGCATCCATATTCGGCGCGCAATACGCGGGCGTAAACGACCACGAGGGGCTGCGGCACTCGTTCCGCTTCAAGCTGATCGTCGGGCTGATCATCACAGTGCTGGCAACGGCGCTGTTCGCCGTTTTCGGAGAAAGGCTTATCGCCCTGTACATCCACGACAGCGCGGCGAGCGCCGCCTCGCCGGAGCTTACGATGAGCGAGGCGAAAGGGTATCTCGTCATCGCGCTCTTCGGCCTGTTCCCGTTCATGGTGAGCCAGTGCTTCGGCAGCACGCTGCGCGAGATGGGCGAGACCAAGGCCCCCATGCGCGCGAGCATCGCCTCCATCCTCGTAAACTTCGTGCTCAATTATCTGCTCATCTACGGCAAATTCGGCTTTCCGAACATGGGTGTGCGGGGCGCTGCGCTCGCGACCGTCATCGCGCGCTTCGTCGAAACGGCGATCCTTGTCGCCTACACCTACAGGAACAGCCAAAAGCACCCGTTCATCGTCGGCGCACTCAGGAGCCTTCGCATCCCCGCTGCGCTCGTCAAAAAGATCCTCGTGACCGGCGCGCCGCTTCTCTTTAACGAGTTTTTCTGGAGCACGGGCACCGCGCTCATCAACCAGTGCTATTCCTACCGCGGGCTGCAGGTGGTCGCCGCGACCAATATCAATTCGACCGTGTGGATGCTCTTCGCGGTTCTTATGTTCGCGATGGGCAACGCGATTTCCATCCTATGCGGACAGAAGCTCGGCGCGGGAGATATCGAAGGCGCGCGCGCGGAGAACACCAAGCTCATTTTCATCAACGTCGTTTTGCACGCGTTCATCGGTCTCGTGATCATCGCCTCAGCGAAGCTAATCCCGATGGTCTATAACGTTGAGGACGCGGTGCGGGAACTGACCTCGAAGCTGCTCCTTATTTCCGGCGCGCTGCTGTGGCTCAACTCGCTCACGCATGCGGCGTACTTCACCATCCGCTCCGGCGGCCGCACGGTCATCACGTTTCTGTTTGACAGCGGGTTTACTTGGGTCATAATGCTGCCTCTCGCGTATTTTCTCAGTTATAAAACCTCGCTCGATATCGTCTGGATCATCCTGATCGTGTCGCTGTGCGACCTCCTTAAGATTGCCATCGCAATGCCTCTGCTCGTGAGCGGCTATTGGGCGAGGAACGTCATCAAGTAAGCCGTCGCCAACTGTGATCGACAGCGGCTTTACGGATAATTGATGGGTGTATCGTGGAAAACAGAAACATGCTAGCCGCCGTGTTTTCACGGCGGCTTAATTCAGGCGATCGTACCTTTATTTCATACGCACGCGGGCGGCTATAATAGTTTTATCGCTTCAGCGTCCTCCAGAGCATCACATTATCCTCAAACAGAACCTCCATGTTCCCCGTTTCCTTCAAATACGAAAGGAAGGAGCGTACCGTGCTGCCGATGAGCGCATGCTGGCCGAAGTCCATCTTAAGGCGGTATTCGTAAAACACCCTCTGCAGGATGACGTCGAAGCACAGCGGCGTTTCGCATATGGTAAGGAGCTTCTCCATAATATTGAGAACCCGTTCGCGGCTGCAGCGCACCAGCGGCGCGATATCCTCCATAACGGGCGCATGCGCGGGCACAAAGAGGGACGCCCGCATGCTTTCGACCAAATCGAGCGTCGCAAGGTATGCGCCGACGTCGTAAAGGAAAGGCAGGCCGTATTTTTCGAGCGTCACCGGGCCCGACACGCAGTCGGCAAGGTAAAAGACGTCGTCCGGCGTGCGCACGCCCACCATGCCGAACGTGTGCCCGGGCAACGGGATAAGCTCCAGTTCTTCGGGAAAACCCGGGGTCGAAGCATCCAGCGCCTCGCTCGGCTGCGCCAGGAAGAACTTATGGCGAAGCTCCGCCGGAGGATACCCGCCGTACAGATAGGACGGCTCGAGTATGGGATGGCGCAGGAATGCCGCCTCGACGGAACTGGCATAGATGCTGCAGCCCGTGCGCTCCTGCAAAAGCGCGCTGCCACCGATGTGGTCGGCGTGGGAGTGGGTGGCGACGATGGCCGCGAGCGTCCAGCCGTTCGCTTCAAGCATTTTCAGCAGCTTTCTGCCAACCTCTTTGTCGAAGCCGCTGTCGACGAGCACCGCAGAGCCGTTTGCCCGGACATACACGCCGATTTTCGCGGGACAGTCGACATAGAAGCTTCGCTCCCCCGCGCGAATGAGTTCATACATACGCCATCCTCATCTTCTTGCCGATCCGCCCTTAATCCCCCGCCTTGAGCCGCTTGAGCGCGTAGGCCGCCGCGCCTTCCGCCGCGCGCGTGTAGAGCACGAAGCAGTCCGCCAGCGGGAAACGCTCCGCGACGAGCGACTTGAGGCGCATGCGAAGCGAGCGGTTGCCCACGAGCACAGAGCCCGTGAGCGCGAGCCGCGCGCAGTCGCTCCTGAGCTGCGAGAGTACCGCGAAGGAAAGCTCCGCCAGATCCGCGGCAGCCTTTTCCATGATGAGGTGCGCCGCCTCGTCCCCCGCGGACACGGCCATGCCGAGCATCTGCGAGAGGGCGGCGATATCCCCTTTGGGGCGCGAGGGGTCGGAATAATATGTGGCGATGTCGCCTATGTCGCTCATGCCGCAGAAATCCCGCACGATGTCTGTCAGCTTCGTAGCGGGGCCGCGCCCGTCGGACGCACGCGCGACCGCCGCAAGCATATCACGGCCGATCGCGTAGCCGCTGCCCGCGTCATCGAACACGTGGCCGCGCCCGCCCGCGCGGATGAACCTGCCGCCGCAGCGCGCGCAGCAAACCGACCCCGTGCCGGAGATGAGCACCGCGCCGTCTCCATCCTCGAAAGCCGTGTCGAGCGCGTTCTCATGATCCCCCACGACCGAAACGGGGCAGGCGACGCCCACCTCGATCAGCGCGTTTCGCACCTTTTGTTTCATTTCCGGCTCGCCCGCCCCCGCGCAGCCCACGCGCACCGCCAGGCAGGAAAGCTCGTGCCGGAAAATCACCGTCGCAAGCTGGCGCGCCGTCTGTTCAAGCTGGCCTTCGCCCGCGAAGGGACTCAGCGCGCCGAGTCGGCCGCCGCCGATGCGCTCCTCCGTTTCCACGTCGACGATCACATACTCCGTCTTGGTGCCCCCGCCGTCGACACCCATCACAAACCCAACCATCTCTTCGCCTCCTTGATTCGCCCAAGGGAGCACTCGTGCTCCGCCGCGTTCAGTTTTTTATCATGCAGCGCTCTGGCAAGCGCCTCCATTGCTCCTTCGGCCAGTTCACGCGTATGCGAAACGAGCAGGATATCCGCTCCCGCTTCGGCCGTTTCCTTCGCCGCGGCCGCCGTACCATAGTTCTTCGCAATCGCTCCCATCTCGAGGCAATCCGTTAAGATGAGGCCAGAAAAGCCCATTTCCTCGCGAAGCAGCCCCGTCAGAAGCCGCCGCGAAAGCGTCGCCGGGCGCTCCGGGTCTATTTGGGGGAAGAGGATGTGCGCGCTCATCGCGGCGCGCGCGCCCGACGCGATGGCCGCCGCGAAGGGAACAAGCGGCCCCGCGCGAAGCTCCTCCAGAGTAGAGTCGAGCGCGGGCAGCTCCAGATGCGAGTCAAGCCGCGTGCCGCCGTGCCCCGGGAAGTGCTTGACGCACGCGAGCGCGCCGCCCTCAGTAAGCCCTCTTTGCATCGCGCAGCCGTACCGGGCGGCGTCGGCAGGCGTTTTGCCAAAGCTCCTGTCCCCGACGACGGCGTTGGCGTTTTCGTATTCGATATCCAGCACCGGCGCAAGATTGAAGTTGACACCGTGCGCGCGCAGCGCATGCGCGATGCGTACGCCCGTTTCCCTCACGCGCGCCTCGCCGAGCTTTGCGAGCTCCGCCGCGGATGGCGTGTCGAGCATATCCCTTGGAAGGCGCTGCACCCTTCCGCCCTCCTGGTCTATGGCGACGAGCGCGCCCATGCCCGTATTCTCGCGCGCAAGGGCGTCGAGCTCGGCCGTGAGCGCGAGAAGCTGCCCCGCGCTCTCGATATCATCCTGAAAAAGAATGAAATTACATAAGCCATATTCCCTGGCGAACGCCCGGTATTCCCCGGTCATGTACGGCCCCGGCGCGAAAGTCATGAGCCGCGAGCCCGCCTCGCGCATGAAATCGTTCATTTGTCACCCTCCAGCGCGCGTATCGCCTGCGCCGTATCGTAGCCGCACGCCTCGAGCGCAGCCTTCGCCCGCGCCTCGTCCGCGCCCGTCGTTTCCATGGCGATGCGCACGGACCTATTCCGCAGCTTCTCGTTCACCGCCCGCATCCCGGTCATATGGCCGCCGCGTGCGCGGCCAAGGCGCACCATGGCGGCGGTCGAAATCATGTTGAGCACCATCTTCTGCGCGGTGCCGCACTTCATGCGCGTGGAGCCCGCGACGACCTCCGGCCCCGTGACGACGGCGATCTCCATCTCCGCCGCCTCGGCGAGCCCGGTTCCCTCGTTAGAGGTCAGGGCCGCCGTAAACGCGCCGCGGCTTCTCGCGCGCGCTATGGCGGCGATGACGAACCTGGCGCCGCCGCTCGCGCTGATACCCACGACCGTGTCCCGCTCATCAAGGCGCAGCCTGTCCGCGAGCGCCTCGCCCGCCCCCGCGTCGTCCTCCGCACCCTCTATGGAGCGGAGCAGCGCGTCGTACCCGCCCGCGATGTGCCCCTGTACGGTTTCGGGGGATACGCCGAAGGTCGGCGGGCATTCGGAAGCGTCCAACACGCCGAGCCTGCCGCTCGTGCCCGCGCCGACATAGACGAGCCGTCCGCCGCGTGCGATGCTCTCCGCCGCCCTGTCCGCGACGCGGGCGATTGCGGGAAGCGCCTTGCGTACGGCGGGGGCGACCCTCGCGTCCTCGTCGTTGACGCGCGTGAGAAGCGTCAGCGTGTCGATCTCCCCGATGTCCGAAAAGCGCGTGTCCCTTCGTTCGGTAACGGGAATATCTGTCATGTATCCTCCCCTTCTCCGCGTGGCGTATGGTCGATGTTTGCCTTTTTCGCCTGCGCGTGCTGATGCTTTCGCTCGATTTTATATGTGTGCCCGTCCTTGATAAAGTTCGCGCCGGTCTGCTTGAAGCGGAACGCCACCCCCGCCGCCACGCACTGGCGCCGGATGTCGAGCACCCAGCCATAGTCGCAGGGCCGCGCCTCGCTGCCCGATTCGCCGCCTACGACCACGCTTTCGACCCAACTGCCCAGATACGGCGAAAGATCGATCCTCTCCAGCAGAGGCTCGCAGATAATGAGGCGCGTTTTAACCGGGGCCGCGCGGAAAACAGGCAGCCGGAAATCGGCCATGCGCTGGTTTTCGCACGTGCAGCCGACGGCGACGTTCGCGTACCCCGCGCCCCAATCCGTGGGCAGGCACGCGGCCATGCGCTCGATTCGCTTGGTGATGAAAAGGAAATCAAGGTCGCCGCGCTCGCGCATCATGCGCCACGCGTCGGGGCGCCACGCATCCGCGTCCTCGAGTAAGAAATCCGAAGTAAAGCAGGTATACACCGTCGCGCCCGCCGGAACCTTGTACGCGCCGTCGCGTCCGCGCCGAACGGGCAGGTCAAAGGCCGCCGTTTTCGCCACGGCCGCGGCGTCCCTGCCGTGCGCGGCGTCCGTGCGGTACACATAGCAGTTTTTGCAGCCCGGGCTCAGCTTATGGCAGCCATGCCACAGGTTCCAGGTTACATCCGGCATAAAATCAGCATAACATCAAAGACACTTTATCGCAAGATCACAAGTCATGGAAAAAATTGCTGTTGACAAACGTACGCCCGACTGTATAATAATATATCAATTGAGTATCGATCAAACCGGAGAGCAAGAAGAGTAGGCAACGCAGCGCCTTACAGAGAGCCGTGGCGGTGGAAAACGGCAGAAGCGGGTTTTGGCGAATGGACTTGCGAGGGCGGCCGAACGGCGAAAGCCTAGTAGTAGCCGACGGGGATTCCCGCCGTTAAAAGGGAAGGGCCTGTGATTGCAGGCCGCACGAGAGGCGCGTTTGCGCACAAGTCGGGTGGCACCGCGGAAGTTTGTTTTAAAAGCTTTCGTCCCAACATAGGGACGGAGGCTTTTTTATTTTACCGAAACAAGGAGGAAACGAACATGACACGCATACCGCACAGAATCACTTTGGGTGAAGACCGCCTCCCCAGGCAGTGGTATAACCTCCGGGCGGACATGGCGGAACTGCCCGACCCCATGCTCAACCCCGGCACGCTCAAGCCCGCGACGGCCGCCGAGCTGTACCCGGTGTTCTGCGAGGCGCTCGCGGATCAGGAGATGGACGATACAACCGCCTATATCGACATCCCCGAGGAAATCCAGGAAATGTACCGCATCTACCGCCCTTCTCCGCTGGTGCGCGCGTACAACCTTGAAAAGGAACTGGGTACCCCGGCGAAGATCTATTTTAAGTTCGAGGGCAACAACACCTCGGGCAGCCACAAGCTCAACTCCGCCATCGCGCAGGCGTACTACGCCAAGGAGCAGAGGCTCAAGGGCTTGACCACCGAGACCGGCGCGGGCCAGTGGGGCACGGCGCTCGCCGAGGCGTGCGCGTACTTCAAGCTGCCGCTCACGGTGTACATGGTCAAATGCTCGAGCCAGCAGAAGCCGTACCGCAAGGCCATCATCGAGAACTTCGGGGCGAAGGTCATCCCCAGCCCCAGCTCCACGACCAACGCGGGGCGCGCGATTCTTTCCGAGGACCCGGAGAATTCCGGTTCGCTTGGCGCGGCCATCTCCGAAGCGGTGGAGGCCGCCGTTACGACCGAGGGCTACCGCTACGTGCTTGGCAGCGTGCTCAATCAGGTTTTATTGCACCAGAGCGTGATCGGCCTCGAAACCGAAGCCGCCATGGCGCTCATCGGCGAATACCCGGACGTGGTCATCGGCTGCGCGGGCGGCGGATCGAACCTAGGCGGACTGATCGCGCCGTTCATGCGCGACAGGCTTAAGGGCAAAAACAAAACCCGTTTCGTCGCGGTGGAACCGGTGAGCTGCCCCAGTTTTACGCGCGGCAAATACGCGTACGACTTCTGCGACGTGGGCAGAATTACCCCGCTCGCCAAGATGTACACCCTTGGCTGCTCCTTCAAACCCTCGGAAAACCACGCGGGCGGCCTAAGGTACCATGGCATGAGCCCCATGCTCTCTAAACTCTATCACGACGGGTACATGGAGGCCGTCGCCGTCGGCCAGACCAAGGTATTCGAGGCGGCGCAGCTCTTCGCGCGCTGCGAGACCATACTCCCCGCGCCGGAAAGCTCCCACGCCATTTACGCGGCGATCCGGGAAGCCCTGCGCTGCCGCGAGGAAGGGAAGAGCGAAACCATCCTCTTCGGCCTTTCGGGCACGGGTTACTTCGATCTCTCGGCGTATCAGGCGTACAACGAGGGCAGGATGAGCGACTATATCCCCACCGACGAGGACCTCGAAAGGGGCTTCGCGCAGCTCCCCAAGGTGGAATAACCGGAATAAGCGGGCTTTACCGGTCATATATTCCGGTATGAAGCTTGCGTACGCAATCCTGAACAGGCTGGGCGCAAACGCGCTCAGAGCCGCCGCGGCCGCCCTGTGCGTGCTCGCGGCGGTGCTTTCTTTCGCCGAAGGCATCCGGGAGAACGTTGCGGGCGAGGTCGCCACCGGGGTCAACGACAACGGCCCCATGATCGCTTTAACCTTCGACGACGGGCCCTATCCCGGCGTGACGTCGGAAATATTGGACGTGCTCGAAGAATACAACGTGAAGGCGACCTTCTTCGTGCTGGGCAGCCGCGTCAAGGGGTACGAAAACACGCTGCGGCGCATGGAGGAACTCGAGTGCGAAGTGGGCAACCACACATGGTCCCACGCGGACCTCACGACGCTTTCCTCTTCCCAAATCGTTTCCGAAATCGAGAATACCAACGAGGAGTTCAAGCGCGTACTCGGCCACGGTGCGGCCGTCGTACGCCCGCCGTTCGGCTTTTACAACAGCACCGTGCGAAGGCTCGTTCCCTACCCGCTCGTGCTGTGGACCATCGATACCGGGGACTGGCAGCGGCAGGACCCCGGCAGGCTCACGGAGAAAGTGCTCGAGCAAACCAAGGAAGGCTGCGTCATCCTCATGCACGATCAGCAGACCACGACCGCCGAGGCGATGCGCGATATTATCCCCGCGCTGATCCGGGCGGGCTTCCGTTTCGTGACGATCTCCGAGATGATCGAAGAAGAGGGAACGCAGGCGACGGCCGTCAAATTTCCGCCGTGATTGCATGGCCCGGGCGATTTTGCTATAATACCTCTCAATAGCGCAATGAGAGGTGTTTTTTATGTCGGCATTGACGATGGACAAGGCAAAGCGGCTCATTGAAGCCAACGTGAGGGAGCCGCACCTTCTGCTGCACGCGCTGGCGGTTTCCGCCGCGATGGGCGCGATGGCGGAGCATTTCGGCGAGGGCAAGGCGCACTGGGAAGCCATAGGCTACCTGCACGACGTGGACTATGAAAAATTCCCCGAGGAGCACCTCGACCACACGCGTGAATTGATCGCGGGCGAGGATATCGACGAGGCGGACATCCGCGCCATCCTCTCGCACGGGTACGGGCTGAGGAACGACGTGCTTCCCCGGACCAGCCTCGAGAAGAGCCTGTATACAGTGGACGAGCTTACGGGCATCGTGCAGGCGGCGAGTCTCATGCGCCCGACAGGCCTCTCCGATCTCGAGGTATCGAGCCTCAAAAAGAAATTCAAGGATAAAAAGTTCGCCGCCAAGTGCAGCCGCGAGGTCATCCAGCAGGGCTGCGACATGCTGGGGCTACCCCTCGAAGAGGTTATGGAGCTCGTCATCCGCGGGATGCGGGAGCACATGGAGGAGCTCGGGCTGGGGCCTAGGGCAATTGCCGATTGACAATAGACAGTTAAAGAATGCCGCTGAGGTGGGATTATAAGTTCTGCATAACAAAAAGGACGGTGGCAACCGTCCTTTTTGCGGCCGCGCGGTTGGGGGGTCGCGCAGTCAAGATGGATGGGGGTATGTCAAGCACCGGTCTCCCGGCGCAGTTGACCTTCAGCCCGCGCGCTCGCCGAGCGTGACCGTAAGGTCGATCTGCTCCCTGTCGCGCAGCACCGTTATTGTTACCGTATCGCCGATGTTATATTCGTACAGGATCGCCGAGAGATCGGACGAGCCGAATACATCCTTGCCGTCGAAGGTGAGGAGGACGTCGCCCGCCTTCAGCCCTGCCTGATCCGCCGGGGAACCCTCGTCGACCGCGTAAACCTGTACGCGCGTCACATAGTTCGAGAAGCCGAAATAGCTGGGCGAGCCCGCGGTCATGTATACGTCCACGGGAGTAATGCCCAGGAACGGCCTGCCGCTCACGTAACCGAGGTCCATAAGATCCCTGATGACGGAGAGCGCGGAGTCGATGGGGATCGCAAAGCCGATGCCCTCGACGTTCTCGCCCGTCGCCTTAGCGTTGACGATGCCGATCAGCTCGCCGGAGGAGTTGAACAGCCCGCCGCCGGAATTGCCGGGGTTGACCGCCGCGTCCGTCTGCATGCAGGTCATATCGATGCCGTTGATGGTGACGAGCCTGTCGAGCCCGCTGACGATGCCGTCCGTTACGCTCGAGGCGAGCACGCCCAAAGGATTGCCTATGGCGTACACCGTGTCGCCCACCACGCTCTTGGATGAGCTGCCCACGGCGGCCGTCGGAAGGTTTGCCGCTTCAATTTTGATAACGGCGAGGTCGGTCATGTCGTCGCTGCCGACGATCGTAGCGTCGTACGCCGTGCCGTCCTGCAAATAGACCTTGATCGTTCCGCCCGCGCCGGCTTGGGCCACGACGTGGTTGCAGGTGACGATATACCCGTCGCTCGTCAGGATCACGCCGCTGCCGCTGCCGACCGTTTCGCTCGTCGTACCGGAGGAACCGTACCAGTCTGAACCGGTGGAAACCTCGCTGATGATATCGATGCCCACGACGCTGCTCATGCACTTTTGCAGCATTTCGGCGACGGTGTCCTCACCGGTCCAGACGCTGCCGAGCGTGATGCCCTCGGAAGCCTTATCGCCGCCCGCAGCGTCCTTATCGATGACGACGCCGCCCGCGTTTTCGGTCGGATTATCGTTTGAAACCTCGCCGCTCTGCTGCGCGTAACCCTGCGCAAGCGTCGCGAGGCCTGCGCCGGCAGCCCCGGCGAGCAGCGCCACGACCAGCATCGCGACGAACAGCTGCATCAGGCCGAAGCGCTTCTTCGCCTCATGGCGCTTGGGCTGCTTGTGCGCAACGCTCCCCTCATACGGCGCGCAGCCGGTTTCGCCGCTGTTATAAGAAGCGCCGCCTTGCTGCACCCCATATCCTCCGTCGCCCTGATCCTGCGGCCGCCCCGCGGCGTCGTCCGCCCCCCTCTCGCCGCCGTTCGCCTGTATATTCTGCTCATACCATTTCCAGTTGTTGTTCTCCATACCATGGCTCCTTTCCGCATCCCTTTATCGATGCGCTTTCGATGATGCGATTATATGAATGGATTTTGTTGCGGGAATTGCCGGAGTACGCCAATAATGTGGAAGAATACGGATTAAATATGGCGGGCGGGACTTACG
>DATMYG010000337.1:0-10506 GCA_035561055.1 Clostridia bacterium
CTATGTTTCGCTCGCGGCCGTGGCGGGCACGCTCGCCGTGCTCGTGATCGGCCTCGAGAATGTGGACGCGGTTTTCGCGGCGGCTTCATGCTTTGTGCTCATGCCCCTGATGCTCATGGGGGTATGCTATATGGAGTTCACGCTGCGCATGAGCCGCTCCAAGGGAGCGGGCCGCCGCGTTGCGTTCTACGCGTTTGCGCTGCTTCTCTTGCCCTACTCGCTCATACTCATGGGGCTGGTAGACCGCTTCACGCGCGTGCGCAAGCATTACACCACAAAAAAGCCCAACGAGAACCCGTAATTATATTGGAAGAACAGGGGATTTCATGAAGCTCAAGCCGCAAAACGCGCTCATCCCGTTCGCGATCGTCTCGTTCCTCGTCGGGGCGGGGCTTGCGGCGTTCGCGAACCCGTGGTGGTACGGCGCCTTGAGTCTCGCGCTTTTGGCGCTTGGCGTCGGCGTCAGCGCCATCATCCTCGGCGCCTACAAAAAGCGGCTGGAGCGCGAGTTTGACGATATCTTCAAAACCAACGCCTCCGCTTCCGCGCAGATCATGAACACGCTTACCATCCCCGCGCTCCTGTTCGACGCGGACGGGCGCATTATCTGGGCGAACAAATCCTTCCGCCAGATCAGCGACGGGCGCGACATCAGGAGAATTCTCCCCGGCTTCGACGCGCGCTTCCCCGCGCAGGCGCTCTCCTTCGAGTATTCCGGCAGCACCTATCAGGTGATGAGCCTCCCCGTCAAGCGGGATCATCCCGGCGCGAAGAGCCTCATCTTCCAATATTGGCTCGACCGCACCGAGGCGCTGCACTACACGCGCCTGTATGAGGAGAACATGCCCGTCGTGGCGCTCATCTACGTGGACAATTACGAGGAGCTCGCCGCGGACAAGCAGTTCCATCGCTCGAGCGTGCTCTCCGAGGTGGAAAATATGGTCAGCGAGCTGACCACATCCCTGCACGGCGCTTACCGCAGGTACGAGACGGCGCGCTTTTTCCTCGTGTTCGAGGCGAAGTATCTGCCGGAGCTTGAGAAGCAGCGCTTCCCTTTGCTCGAGGCCGCGCACGCCATAGAAACCGGCACGGAGCAGCCCGTCACGCTCTCCGTCGCCGTGGGCGCGGAGGAGCGCGTCTCCCGCTCCGATGAGAGCGCGCGGGAAGGCATGGAGCTCGCCCTTGGCCGCGGCGGCGACCAGGCGGTCGTCAAACGCGGCATGGGGTATATGTTCTACGGCGGAAGGAAGCAGGTCTCCTCCCCCAAGCAGTCGCGCGTGAAGACGCGGCTCTTCGCCAAGGCCCTCAGGCAATTGATGGAAAATTCGGACCAGGTGTTCATCATGGGCCACAACTACCCGGATATGGACTGCGTGGGCGCGGCGCTGGGGCTTATGCGCTGCGCGAGCTGCGCGCTCAAGCGCTCGTACTATGTGCTCAACGAGCCCAATACCATGATCGACGGCGCGCTCGATGCGATGGCGGGCAGCAAGCAATACCACGACAGCGTGGTTACGGAGGAGCATGCGCTGCAGCTTATCCGCCCCAGTTCCGTCATCATCGTGGTCGACACGCAGCGCACAAGCAGCGTTCTTTCGACAAAACTCTATGAAAGCGCGTCAAAGACGGTTATAATAGACCATCACCGAAGGCCCGTCGACGCCCTCGCGAACCCCACGCTCAACTACCTCGAGGCGGGCGCGAGCTCCACCTGCGAGATGGTGACCGAGGTTTTGCAGTATTTCGACGACGACCTCAAGCCTACGGCTTTCGAATGCAGCGCGCTGCTCGCGGGCATGTCGATGGATACGAAGTCCTTTTCCATCAACACCGGGGCGCGCACCTTCGAGGCGGCGGGCTTCCTTCGCAAGTGCGGCGCGGACACGAGCATGATCAAGCTCATGTATCAGGACGACATGCAGAATTTCCGCAACCGCGCGCAGGTCGTGCAGAACGCACTCATCATGGATCAAGGCATCGCCATCTCGACCTGCCCAAAGGATATGCCCGACGGCGCGCTTATCGCCGCGCAGGCGGCGGATGCCCTCCTGTCCATCAAGGGCATCCAGGCGTCCTTCGTGCTCGCGGCGGCGAACGATTCGGTCATGATCAGCGGCAGGAGCCTCGGCAGCATCAACGTGCAGATCATCCTCGAGCGCATCGGGGGCGGGGGCCACCTCACCGTGGCCGGGGCGCAGCTGCACGGGGTTTCGCTCGAGGAGGGGGTCAAGACCCTGATGAACAGCATCCATACTTATTTGAAGGAGGCAGCAATCGAATGAAGGTCATACTCCAAAAGGACGTGAAGGATCAGGGCAAGGCAGGGGAGGTCGTCAACGTCAGCGACGGCTACGCCCGCAACTTCCTCATCCCCCAAGGGCTCGCCCTTCCCGCGGACGCGAGCAGCATCAACGCCGCCGCCATCAAGAAGAGCGCGGACGCGCACCGCCTCGATATGCAAAGGAAGCGCGCCAAGGAACTCGCAAGCGAGATGAGCGACCTCACCGTCAAGGTGCGCGCCAAGGCGGGCGAAAACGGCAAGCTCTTCGGCTCCATCGGCGTGGCCGAGATCGCGGCCGCCCTCAAGGCGCAGTACGGCATCGAGGTGGACAAGAAAAAGATCCGCATCGAGGAGCCTATCAAGTCCCTCGGCGTTACCAAGGTTTCCGCGCACCTGTATGAAAACGCGGACGCGAAGTTCTCCGTAGAAGTGTTGCCCATCGAAGCGTAAGGATCAAGGCGTATGGAACAGCAGCCCCGCGTCCCCCCGCATAGCCTGGAGGCGGAAAAAAGCGTGCTCGGCAGCATGCTTATTTCGCGCGACGCGACCGAGCTTTCCTGCGAAATGCTGCATGCGGGGGACTTCTATTACCCCGCGCACAGGGAAATCTTCGAGGCGATGTTCGGCCTCAACGGGCGGGGCGAGGCGGTGGACCCCGTTACCGTCATCGACGCGCTCGAGCGCGCGGGCAAGCTCGCCGCCGCGGGCGGGGCGAGCGCCGTCACGGAGCTTTCGCTCTTCGTCCCCAGCGCGGCGAACGCGAACCATTACATCCACATCGTCGAGGACAGGAGCGTGCTGCGCCAGCTTATCAAGGCCGGCGGGGACATCGCGCGCGACGCGCAGGCGGGCAGCGCGCCCCTCAACGAAATTCTCGACGAGGCGGAGCGGCGCATTTTCAATATCTCGATGAAAAAGAGCGAGGATACGCTCGTGCACATCGAGCAGACCGCGCTGGAAACCTACCTGCACATCGGCGAGCTGATGCGCACAAGGGGCAGCCTCTCGGGCGTACCCACGGGCTTTACGGAGCTTGACAGGCTCACCTCCGGGCTGCAGAAGAGCGACCTCGTCATCGTGGCCGGCCGCCCTTCCATGGGCAAGACCGCCTTCGCGCTCAACATCGCGCAGTACGCGGCGACCAAGGGACGCAAGAAGGTTTGCGTCTTCAGCCTTGAAATGAGCCGGGATCAGCTCGTACGACGTCTTTTGTGCGCGAACGCGGGCGTGGACATGCACCGCGTCAACATGGGCGAGACGACCGAGAACGATCTCCTGCGGCTCTCCGAAGCGCTCGAGGAGCTTTCCGCCGCCAACATCTATATCGACGACACGGGCGGCGTGACCGTCGCGGATATCCGCAGCCGCTGCCGCCGCCAGAAGGTGCGCACGGGGCTCGACCTTGTGGTCATCGACTACCTGCAGCTTATGGAGCTTACAGGCAACACGGGCAGCCGCGTTTCGGATATTTCCGAGGCGACGCGCTCCCTCAAAATACTTGCGCGCGAGCTCGAGGTGCCCATCATGCTCCTCTCGCAGCTCTCCCGCGGGCCCGAGACGCGCAAGGAGGACAAGCACCGCCCCGTCATGGCCGACCTTCGCGAATCCGGCGCCATCGAGCAGGACGCGGACGTCATCATGCTGCTCTACCGCCCCGCGGTCTACGCCGCTAAGGACGATCCCGAGGCCCTCGCGGACAATTCCGCCGAGGTCATTGTCGCCAAGCACCGCAACGGCCCCACCGCCACCGTGACGCTCGCCTGGCAGAGCGCCTACACGCGCTTCACCAACCGCACCTTGAGAGAATAATACCGGGAACAGGACAAAAAAGCGTTTATTGCTCCGGCGCGCCCAATTATTCTATTCACGGGCGCTACGGGGTCGATAGAATCATACATTATTATTTTTTGGAGGACTCATAATGACCCTGTTCAAAAAGTGCGAGGAGTACACCACCATCCGCGACCTTATCCGGGAAGGCGTATATCCTTATTTCCACGAACTTGAGACGCGGCAGGACGTCGAGGTCGTCATGGAGGGCAAGCGCCGCATCATGCTCGGCAGCAACAACTACCTCGGTCTCACCGTCCACCCGGAGGTCGTGCAGGCGGGCGTCGACGCGATGCTCAAGTACGGCACCGGCTGCTCGGGCTCACGCTTCCTCAACGGCACGCTCGATTTGCACAACAAGCTCGAGCGCGAGCTCGCCGCGTTCGTCGGCAAGGGCGCGTGCGTAACCTTCTCGACCGGCTTTCAGGCGAACCTGGGTATCATCAGCGCGCTGTGCGGGCGCAGCGACTACATCCTCAACGACCGCGAGAACCACGCGAGCATTTACGATGGCTGCAAGCTGAGCTACGCGAACGTGGAGCGCTACCGCCACAGCGACATGGCGGATCTTGAGAAGCGCCTCGCGGAACTTCCGCGCGACGCGGGCAAGCTGATCATCACCGACGGCGTGTTCAGCATGAGCGGGGATATCGCGCGTTTGCCCGAGATCGTCGCGCTCGCGCGCAAGTACAACGCGCGCGTCATGGTGGACGATGCGCACGGCTTCGGCGTGCTGGGCGAGGGCGGACGCGGCACCGCGAGCTACTTCGGCCTCACGGACGAGGTCGACCTCATCATGGGTACGTTCAGCAAATCCCTCGCGAGCTTGGGCGGTTTTTTGATCTGCTCGCCCATGGTCGCCGAATTCGTGCGGCACAACAGCCGCCCGTTCATCTTCAGCGCGTCCATACCGCCCGCCAACTGCGCCACGGCCACCGCGGCCCTCCATGTCATCGAGAGGGAGCCCGAGCGCGTCAAACGTCTGGGCGACCTTGCGGAATACTACCGCGCGGGGCTTCACGAGCGCGGCATCGCCACCATGAAGGCCGAGAACGCGCGCGTGCCCATCATCCCCATCTACACGTACGACCCCATGCGCACGCTTCGCATCAACAACGCCCTCTTTGACGCGGGCGTGTATGTCAACCCCGTGCTGCCTCCCGCGACCGCGCCGGGCGAGTGCCTGCTGCGCACCAGCCTCATGGCGACCCATACCGAGGCAATCCTTGACGAGGCCATGGACATCATCAAGCGGGTGATCGAGCATGCAGAATAACGCGCGTGTCGCCGCCGTGACGGGCGCCTCGAGCGGCATAGGCCTCGCCACCGCAAAGCTTTTTGCCGACAGGGGATATATCGTATACTGCCTCTCGCGCTCCGCGCCGCCGGATCCTAGGCTCATCCACATCAAAACCGACGTGACCATCGAGGCCGAGGTCGAGGCCGCTTTCCGGCGGATCGAAGCCGAGCGGAGCAGGCTCGACGTGCTCGTGAGCAACGCGGGCATGGGCATCTCCGGTCCCGTCGAGAGTACGAGCCTCGCGGATGCGAAGTACCAGTTCGACGTCAATTTCTTCGGCCTGCACCTGTGCGCGAAGTACGCTGCGCCCCTCATGCGAAAGACCGGCGGCGGGAGAATCATCGCCGTCAGTTCCGTGGCCGCGGTGTTCGGCCTGCCCTACCAAGGCTTCTATTCGGCCACGAAAACCGCGCTCAACGTCCTTGCGCAGTCGCTTGGGATCGAGCTCGCCCGCTTCAACATCCGCGTCGTCACCTTCATGTGCGGGGATACGAAAACGGGCTTCACGGACGTGCGCGTCAAGTGCGGCGGCGACGAACTCTATGGAAAAACCGTGGAAGCCTCCCTCGCCCTCATGGAAAAGGACGAGCGGGAAGGCATGCCGCCCGAGGCCCCCGCGAAGAAGATCGTCGCCCTCGCCGAGGCGAAGAACCCCAAGCCGCTTTCATCGATCGGCTTCAAGTATAAGCTGTTCTGCTTCCTCAGTAAGGCGTTACCGATACGCGTCCTGTTTTGGATGGTCAAAAAAATCTATACCAAGGAGGCCGAATAAGCTCCACAGTTTTATTGGGCGCATCCATCATACCAGCGCCCCATTTATAAAGACGGAGGACTCATGCCCATGGAAAAGACCAAAAGGCGCCTGGGTGACCGCAAGGACGGCCGGCTCATGCGCGAACTCGACGCCATGCACTTCATCATGCCGCAAATTTACCCCAACCGCTGCGACAACGAAGCCTACATCTCCGAGAAGATCGACCTGACCAACATCAACGCCTACCTTGCCAAGAAGAACGAGACCGAAACCGAGTTCCCCTATACCCTGTTCCACATGATCGTTGCGGCGATGCTCAAGACCGTGGCGCTTCGCCCCAAGATGAACCGCTTCATCGCCAACAAGAACGTGTACGAGCGCAACTACGTTTCGGCGGCGTTCGTCGTCAAAAAACAGTTTAAGGACGACGGGGCGGAGGCGCTCGCCTTCGTGTACCTCGATAAGGGCGACACGATCGAGGCCATCCGCAAAAAGATCTACGACCAGATCACTTCCTGCCGCAGCGACAAGCTCGACGCCTCGAGCGACAGCATGGAATTCTTCAACAAGATGCCGCGCTTCCTCGCGAAGTTCATCATCTACCTCGTCACCAAGCTCGACAAGCACGGCTGGTGCCCGAAGTTCCTCATCGCGACCGACCCGTATTACTCGACGGTGCTTTTGACGAACCTCGGCTCCATCCGCCTCAAGTGCGGCTACCATCACCTGACCAACTGGGGCACAAACTCCGTCTTCGTCGTCATCGGCGAAAAGAAAAAGACCCCGTGCTTCGACGAGAACGGCGTCGTCGCCATGAAGGAGACGATTGACCTCGGCCTCACCATCGACGAGCGTCTCGCCGACGGATACTATTACTCCAAGACCATACGCCTCATGAAACACATACTCAACAACCCCGAACTGCTCGAACAGCCTTTTGAAACGGAGGTGCCGATCTGATGGGCGAAGTGAAAACCCCCTGGTTGAAGTATTACGGCGTGGTGCCGGCGCATCTCAATTACCCCGACTATACGATGGAAGAGGCGGTCGAGGAAGCCGCCGGGAAGTACCCCAAATACACCGCCTATGACTTCATGGGCAAAAAGACGACCTATGAGAAGGCTGTGCGGGATATCCACTTGTGTGCGAAGGCGCTGCGCGCGCTGGGCATCCGGGAAAACGATCGCGTCACCATCTGCATGCCCAACGCGCCGCAGACGATCATGATGTTCTACGCGCTCAACGTCATCGGCGCGGTCAGCAATATGGTGCATCCGCTCTCGAGTGAGAACGAGATCGCCTTCTACCTCAACGACTCGCGCTCGGTCGCGGCCATTACGCTCGACCAGTTCTATCCTAAGTTCGCCGCCATACGCGGCAAGGTCAAGCTGGACAGGCTCATCATCACCTCGATCGCGGACGCGCTCTCCCCCGTGATGGCGCTCGGCTACAAGCTCACCGAGGGCAAGAAGATCCCGCCCGTGCCAAAGGACGGGTGGGTCGTGCTGTGGAAGGACTTCCTCAAGGCCGGCGCGCAGTACGAGGGGGACTATATCCTCCGGCACAAGGCTGAGGAGGGCGCTTCCATCCTCTACAGCGGCGGTACGACGGGCGTCACCAAAGGCATTCTCCTCTCCAACCTCAACTTCAACGCGCTGGCCTACCAGACCATCGCGGCGAACCCGATGTTCCGGGCGGCGGATAAAATGCTCGCCATCATGCCCATGTTCCACGGCTTCGGACTGGGCATCAGCATCCACACCGTGCTCGTCAACGGCGCGCAGTGCATCCTCGTGCCGCGCTTCACGCCGCGCTCCTACGCGGAGCTTATCGCCAAGCATAAGCCCAACTTCATCGCAGGCGTGCCCACGCTCTACGAGGCGCTGCTCAGGCTCGACGGGCTCGAGAAGCTCGACCTCTCCTGTCTCAAGGGCGTGTTCTCGGGCGGCGATTCGCTTACCGTGGAGCTCAAGAAGCGCTTCGACAAGTTCCTCAAGGAGCACAAGGCCACCATCGAGGTGCGCGAGGGTTACGGCACGACCGAGTGCGTCACGGCAAGCTGCCTCACGCCCTATCACATGAGCCGCGAGGGCAGCATAGGCATCCCGTACCCGGATACCTATTACAAGATCGTCAAGGTCGGCACGACCGAGGAGCTTCCCTACGGCGAGGAGGGCGAAATCTGCCTTGCGGGCCCCACGGTCATGATCGAGTATTGCAACCATCCCGAGGAAACCGCGGATACGATGAGGAAGCATGCGGACGACCTTATCTGGGTGCACACGGGCGACCTCGGCTTCATGGACGAGGATGGCTTCATCTACTTCCGCCAGCGCATCAAGCGCATGATCGTGACCGCGGGCTATAACGTGTACCCCTCGCAAATGGAAAACATCCTCGACGCGCACGAATACGTGCACGTCAGCTGCGTCATCGGCGTGCGCGACCCCTACAAGATGCAAAAGATCAAGGCGTTCATCGTATTGAAGCCCGGCATACAGCCCTCGGACGAGGTCAAAAAGGAGATCATGGCCTACTGCGCCAAGCATGTGGCCAAGTACGCTCTGCCCTACGACATCGAGTTCCGCCCGGAGCTGCCCAAGACCCTCGTGGGCAAGGTCGCTTACCGCGTGCTCGAGGAGGAGGAAACCGCCAAGGCGGGATAACGCGGGCAATTGACAATCGTATTTATCCGTAGGGGCCGATTTCATATCGGCCCTTCTCCGTGTGTAGGGGCGGATACCATCCGCCCGCGGTTCCCTGGAATATTCTTATTTAACTCTTTGTTCATGATTTTTCACCCCGGCGGGATGGAAGATTGACCTGCGAAGCGGTATAATGGCGTTTATGAAAAAAGGCTTGAAAATCGCTCTCATCGCCCTCGCCGCCACGGCCGTTCTCGCCGCGGCGGGTATATTCGTCTTCTACCTTCGCGTGAACGATCCCACGAACGTCTTTCCCGGCGCGACGCCGGACGCTTCGCTGACGCCTGGGGCGAGCGAAGCCGCCGCCACGCCTTCGCCGGGAACAAGCCCCGGCGCCGGGGCGACCCCGGCGCCCACGCCTTCGCCCACGCCCATCCCCGAGGACGTGCTCGTCACCATGTCGGACGCGGAATTCATGAAGGGGCGCGTCAACATCCTCGTGCTCGGCATCGATAAGTCCGTGGAGCGCGAGGCCTCCGGGTCCTTCCGCACGGACACGATGATCCTCGTCAGCGTCAACTTCAAGACGCTGGACGTGGATATGATCTCCATCCCGCGCGATAGCTACGTCAAGCTCTACGGCAAGGACGGCATGCTCATCGACCCCATAGACCCGTTCAACAAGGTCAACGCGGCCTTCTCGCTGGGCGGCAGCCTCAAGCATGGCGGGTACCGGAGCGCCATGAACACCGTTTCCGCCCTCTTCGGCGGCATACCGGTCAACTACTACGTTTCCTTTGACATGAACGCGGTCAAGCTCATCGTGGACGCGATGGGCGGCATCGACTACGACGTGGACATCGAGGTTACGATGAACGGGCGCACGCTCCAGCCGGGGCTCCAGCACCTCGACGGGCAGATGGTGCTCGACTACTGCCGCCAGAGGAAGGGCAGCTCCGACGTCGCCCGCGCGGACAGGCAGCAGCGCGTCCTCATGGCGGTATTTAACCAGATGAAGTCCACGGGGCAGATCGCGAACCTGCCAAAGATTTACCAGGCCGTGCAGGGGTCGATCGAGACTGACCTTTCCTTCGAGCAAATCTGCTCGCTCTCGCTCATTGCCCTTCGCATGGAATCCTCCCAGCTTGAGCGGCACATGGTGGCCGGGGATTATAAAACCGTTTACGCCAGGGACTGCTGGCTCGTGGACGGGGAGAAGCTCGCGGATCTCCTGTTCGACGTGTTCGGCGCGAACGTCACGCTCGATCCCGCCGTCGACGGCGAGGCGATCCTCGCCGCCGTCGCCCTCAACCATGAGGCCGTACAGGTGAAGCTCTATAACGCAGCGCTCCTCTACAACGAGGCCAAGGCCTTCATGAGCGCGCACAGGAGCGGCATCAAGTCCTCGACCTACGACGCGCTCTCGAAGAACCGCTCCCTGCTCGCGACCGCCATACGCCGCGAGTGCGGCGCGTACCTCGACATGTACTTTGGGCTCGTGAACGGCCTAATTGATCAGGCGTACGGCGAGGCTGGGATCGTGCGCACATCGCCCGCGTTCCTTGCCGAGGACGGACTTGCGACGCCGCCCCCGGATACTTCGGGCGTGCTCGGCGGCATTGACGAAGAAAACGAACAAGGCACAGACGGCTCCGGCGGCATCGGTTGAGGGAACGCCCGCGCCGTGGTATAATAA
>DATMYG010000338.1:0-6999 GCA_035561055.1 Clostridia bacterium
GAAACCTTTGCGGATGCGAAGGCGCGCTGCGACGCGGCCTTCCGCTTCCTCGTGCGGGATGCGACGGAGCGGGGCCATGCCCGCGTCGGCGCGGTCATGCACGGCGGCAGCATCATGCAGATGATGGAGATCTATGCGGGCGTCCGTCTCAACTTTACCGATCTGCTCGTCAAAAACTGCGAGGGTTTTCTTATGGAAGCCCGATACGAGGAGGGCAAGGTTTTGGTTTCCCGTTGCGAGAGGATATAACCGCATAAATAAAGCTTCCGGTTCGTAAAGCGGAAGCTTTTGTTCATTCATTTGATTGTCCAGAGTCAATTGTCAATGATTTCCCGCATGTCCCGCGCCAGCGCGTCGAGGCTGTAGTACCCCGCGAGCGCGCGGTTGAGGTAGGTGACGTGGACGCGGTCCTCCTCGTCGAGCGCGGCGAAGGCCTGTATCGGGTTGACCGCGAAGTAGAGGTTCTGCTTGAGGTCGGGCGAGTTCACTAGGAAGAAGAGATACACGCCGCCCTCTGCGGGTACGGTCGCGTCGGACGCGGTATAGGTTAGGGATTTGAGCGTGGCGGCGTCGATCATCTCGTCGCACAAAGCGGGGCAGAAGACGACCGAAGCGCGCGCGCCGTAGCGCAGGGACCCCTTGAGGGAACCGTACACTTCGACCTGCATGGTGGAAGCCGAAAGGGTGTTCTCGACGGTCGTCTCCCCGGAGTCGGAGCGGAAACGCGTATCCGAAAGCTCGGGAAGGCTCGCGACGCGCCCGATGAAAATATCGGTGCACGCTTCGGTCAGCGCCGCAAGGTCCTTGTAATAAAACGTGTCGGCCGGGGCGGAAACGATCTCGTTCTGCTCCCGGATGTTGGCGCGGATGTCGCGAAGCGAGAGCTTCGTACCGGAGAAGAGAACCTCGCCGTCCTCGGTCACGGGGAGCGGCTCGTCGGTTAAAAGCTTGTAATTTGAAATATCCTCGCTGAAATACACGGTGGAGGCGTCGCTTGCAAGATACAGAAGATACGTCTGGCCTTCCTTCATCGTGCCGTCGGCGCAGTGGATGAGGTCGCCGGCTTTCGCGGAACCGGCGAGCACTTCGCCGACTGCGAGGTCATAGCAGGTGACGCCCTCCTCGTTGAGGTGGGTGCGCACGCATTCGCCCATGACCACAAGGGAGGAATTGCGATAGATCCGCTGCGCGTCGGACCAGACGCGCTCGTCCGCAGCCTTCGTACCGACGACGGAGGTGCAGGCGCACGCGAAAAACAATACGGCTACGAGCAGCGCAACCATTCTCACGCTGTTCTTCATGCGTTTCCCTCCTTCCTGCACGGTGCAAGGGTGCTTCTTTATCATAAACGATGAAGGCGGCCAAAAGGTTTCAAAAAAGTAAACATACTATGAACTCGCCTGCCAATTTCCGGCAAAATTCACATTTCCCGCCTGCCTTCCATGGCTTTTAGAAGCGTCATTTCATCCACATATTCCAGGTTGCCGCCGATGGGGATACCGTGGGCGATGCGCGTCACGCGGATGCCCTTGGGCTTCAACAGGCGCGCGATATAGCTCGCCGTCGCCTCGCCCTTGACATCCGGATTGGTTGCGAGGATCACCTCGCGGACCTTGCCCTCGTCCACGCGCGCCATCAGCTCTTTGATGCGGATATCCCCGGGGCCGATGCCGTCCGTCGGCGAGATCGCCCCGTGGAGCACATGGTATTTGCCGCGGTATTCGCGCAGCTTTTCCATGGAAAACACGTCCCGCGCCTCCTCGACCACGCAAATGGTCTCGTCGCTGCGCTGCTTGTCCAGGCAGATCGCGCAGGGCTCCACATCCGTGTAGTTGCCGCAGACGGGGCAGTAGCGCACGATGTCCCGCGCGCGGACGATGGACGCGGCGAGCTCGCGCGCGCCGGCGTTGGGCATGTCGAGTATGAAGTACGCAAGCCGCTGCGCGCTCTTGGTACCGATGCCCGGCAGCCGCGAGAGCTGCGTCACGAGCGTGTTGATGGAATCGACGCCCATGTGCCGCTCAGAAGCCCAGATTCATGCCGCCGGTCGCGCGGTTCATCTCCGCATTCATGGTCTCCTCGGCCATGCGCAGCGCCTCATTAACGGCGCCGATGACAAGATCCTGCAGCATTTCTACGTCGTTCGGGTCGACGCAGGACGGGTCGATGACGATCGTCTTGAGCTCCTTGCGCCCGTATACCGTGGCGGAAACGACGCCGCCACCCACGCTCGCCGTGAACTTGCGCTCGGATATCTCCTGCTGAATGCGCGCCACATCCTGCTGCATTTTCTGCGCCTGCTTCATGATCTGCTGCATGTTGCCGCCCATGCCGGGGAAATTCGGTCGTGCCATAACGCCCCTCCGAAAGATAAATTAACAATTTATTATACCGCATATTGCGGCGGGTGTCCATTAATCCACAATTTCTATGTTCCCGCCGAACGCGCTCCTGGCGCGCTCCTCGAGGGAATCCGCCGCGGCCGCCGCCGTGAAGCGAAGCGCCGTCCCCGGCCGAAGCTGCTCGATTAGGGGCGTCAGGGTACCGTCGATCTTTGCGAACGCGTCCGCGAAGGTTTTCTGCGTAAAGGTTACGCACAGTACGTTTCCGCTGAGCTGCGCGGAAACGGTCCTGTGCCACAGCGCGGCGAGCGAGGCATTCTGCGGCTGCACGAGCTTTTTAAGATTTTCCCAAAGCGCCGCGCCGTCGTCGGAAGCGTCGCCCTTGAATTCGGTGGGCTTTTCGGCGCGCGGCACGTCATCGGCCCTTTTTTTCGGCATGGGAGGCTCTGCCCTCGGGGCGGGCGCCGCCTGCGCGATCGGGGCGAACGAGGCGTTGTTCAGCTTTGCCTCGAGTTTTTCGATGCGCTCGAGCAGCAAGCTCGCCGTCTGCTCCGGTTCCTCCTCGGGGGAGGCGATGCGCACGACGGCGCATTCGAGCTGCACGCGGGGCAGGGCGAGGTAGCGCATGTTCGCCAAAGCGCCCATGAGCACGTCTATGGCGCGCAGCAACGTTTCGGCGGAGGCGGTCTCGGCCTGTGCGAGATACCTTCGCATGGCGTCCTCCGTGCATTCGAGCACGTCCGCGCAATGCCCACAAAGCTTGGCGAGCAGCAGCGCGCGCATGTGCGCCGTCAGGTCGCGCGCGAAGACGAAAAGATCCCGCCCCTCGGCCACCACCCCGTCGAGCGCGCGAAGCGAAGCCGCGCGATCGCCCGAGAGCAGCGCCGCCGCGATGCGAAAGAGGAACTCCCCTTCCATGCTGCCCAGCACGGAATAGACCCCCTCGGCCGTGACCTCCTGCCCGCAGAAGGCGAGGCACTGGTCCGCGAGGGAGAGCGCGTCGCGCATACCGCCCTCGGCCGCGCGCGCGATGGCGACGAGGCCTTCCTGATCGATGCGCGCGCCGACGCCGCGCACCGCGGCGTCCACGCAGCGCACGATATCGTCCACGGCAAGCCTGTGGAAGTCGAGCCTCTGGCAGCGCGAGAGGATGGTCGGCGTGACGCTCTGGGGCTCCGTCGTCGCGAGGATGAACACGACGTGCGGCGGCGGCTCCTCCAGGGTTTTCAAAAGCGCGTTGTCCGCGGGGCCGGAGAGCATGTGCGCCTCGTCGATGATATAGACCTTGCGCTTGAGCTCGAGCGGCAGAAAGCGCGCCTTGTCGAGCAGCGCGCGGATATCGTCCACACCGCTGTTGGAGGCGGCGTCCATTTCGACGATGTCGGAGGTTTCGCCTTCCGTTAACCTGCACGCCTCGCATGTGCCGCAGGGCTCGCCGTTCTCGGGGGAAAGGCAGTTGACGGCGCGCGCGAGGATTTTCGCGGTGCTGGTTTTGCCCGTGCCGCGCGTGCCGGAGAACAGGTATGCGTGCGCGACGCGGCCGGATGTGACCTGGTTTTTCAGTATGGTCGTCACATGCTCCTGTCCGAGCACCTCGCCGAAGCGGCGCGGGCGGTATTTTCTGTAAAGCGCCTGGTAAGCCATAGTCCCTCCCATGCGGAATCTACCTAGATTTTAGCATTTCGCGCACATCATTGCCATAGGGAATAAAATGCTGTATAATACCTTGCATGTTGATTTTGGATCTGTAGGAAGGAGACGACTGCCGTGGCACAAAAAAAGATCGTCTTCAGCGGCATACAGCCCTCGGGTTCGCCGACGCTGGGCAACTATGTGGGGGCGCTGCGCAACTGGAAGCTTCTGCAGAGCCCGGACAGGCTCTGTTATTACTGCGTGGTCAACCTCCACGCGCTTACGGTCAGGCAGGATCCGGATGACCTTCGCCGCCGCTCGGCGGAAACCGTCGCGCTCATATTGGCCTGCGGCATCGACCCGAAGGATTCCGTCGTGTTCGTGCAGGGGCACGTGCCCGCGCACTGCGAGCTGAGCTGGCTTTTGTGCTGCTCAACCTATATGGGCGAACTGAACCGCATGACGCAATTTAAGGATAAATCCCAAAAGCATGCGGATAACATCAACGCCGGGCTGTACACATACCCCGTGCTAATGGCCTCCGACATCCTGCTGTATCAGACGGATCTCGTGCCCGTGGGCGAGGACCAGCGCCAGCACATCGAAATCGCGCGGGACGTGGCCATCCGCTTCAACAACGCGTTCGGCGCCGTCTTCACGGTACCCGAGGGGTACATGCCCAAGGTTGGCGCGCGCGTGATGAGCCTGCAGGACCCGACACAGAAGATGAGTAAATCCGATCCCAACCCCAACGCCTACGTCGCCATCATGGACGATCCCGCGGTAATTATGAAGAAATTCAAACGCGCCGTCACGGACTGCGACGGCATCGTCAAATACGACCCGGCCAACAAACCGGGGGTTTCGAACCTCATCGAGCTCTATACCTCCTTTACGGGGGAAAGCATCCCGCAGGCGGAGGAGCGCTTCTTGGACCTCGGCTACGGCGCGCTTAAAACGCAGGTCGCGGACGCGGTCATCGCGGAACTGAGCCCCGTGCAGGAGCGCTTCCGCAAGCTCATGGCGGATGAGGCGTACCTCCGCTCCGTCATGGAGGAAGGCGCGTCGCGCGCGGCGTCCGTTGCCGTGGATACGCTTAAAAAGGCGTATCACGCCGTGGGACTCGACGCGTAACCGGTTGACAATCGGCGATCATACGAGGAACAAACGGCCTCGCTGACGCGAAGGCCGTTTAAATTTTGGCATCATGGAGGGCGCGTATGCGCGGACTTGGCACGATCGCGAACGTGGCTGCGGTCATCGTTGGCGGACTTTTGGGACTGCTTCTTAAAAACGGGCTGAAACAGCGTTTTCAGGACATCCTCATGAAGGCGCTGGGGCTTTGTACCATGTTCCTTGGCATTTCCGGCGCGCTGACGGGGCTGCTTGAGATTTCCGACGGCAAGCTGGCGACCGCGGGCACGGCGGTACTGATCGCCTCCATCGTGGGGGGCGCGCTCATCGGCGAGTGGATCAACATCGATCGCGGGCTGGAGCGCTTCGGCCAGTGGCTCCGGCGCAGGGCGAAGAGCGAAAACGACGCGGGTTTCATGGACGGGTTCGTCAACGCCTCGCTCGTGGTCTGCGTGGGCGCGATGGCGATCGTCGGCTCCGTCGAGGACGGCCTCAAGGGCGACGCTTCCATGTTGTATGTCAAATCCGTGCTCGACTGCGTAATCGTGTTGGTCTTCGCCTCGACCTACGGCAAGGGGGCAATCTTCTCGGCCATCCCCGTGGGGCTTCTGCAGGGTTCTGTTACCCTGCTCGCGGGCATCGTCGCGCCCATCCTCGGGCAGGCCGTCATCTCGGGCCTGTCCTTCGTGGGTTCGGCGCTCATCTTCTGTGTGGGAGTCAATCTCGTGTTCGGCAACAAGTTCAAGGTGGCCAACATGCTGCCCGCGCTCGTCATCGCGGGCGCGATGGCGGGCTTTATGGGGTAGCGCCGCCAAGCGTATCAGGACCTCCGCTTCGTTTGCGGAGGTCCTTTTGGTTTGGCTGCCGTAGTATATGGCTCGCTTCAGTCGACCTTCAGGTGCAGCCTGTCGTGAAGCTGCCTCGTGCACCAGATGAGCGTTACAGGACCCGCGAGCACGCCTGTAAGGTAGGCGACGTCCAGCTCGAGCAGGCCGTAGCCGTGTAAAAGCTTATAGTAGACATACAATAGGATCGAGAGCACGGCGCAGGCGAGGCCCATGAGATTGCGCTTCTTGCCGAGCGTCACGACGAAGAACAGGAGAAGCGCGATGAGCGCGAACGTGACGCAGTAGACGGGGATGGGATCGAAGCCCGGCAGCCCCGCGCGGAGCCACTGGAAAGTGCGCATGAGCGTATAGGTATGGCACGACACGGCGCAGCCGAGGCTGACGAGGAAGGCGAGGATCGATTTCCAGCTTCGCCGCAGCGTGAAGAAGGAGAGCATGAACGCGGATACCGCCGTCACGTCGCCCGCGTTCATGAGAAAGAATACGATGGAGTAGCGCGTGCCCGCATACAGCGGCAATCCGTGCAGCATCAGCCGGTATGCCAGCGCGTAGACGCCGGCCCCCGTCAGGGCGACGGTCGCGAGCATCCAGGCGCCCGCGTCCGCACCGGTGGTGCGCGCGTCGATCAGATCGCGGAACCTGTGGCGGTCGTTCTTTCCGGCAAGAAGGCTCCCGCCGAGCTTTGGAAATACTTTCTTGAGGAGCTCCAGCAAAAAGCCCACGGCAGCCACCTTGACCAATATAAAAAGGTACCATGCGAACATCGCGATCCATGCGCCTTCGCCCACGCCGTTGAGGGAGGTGGTGTACGGCCGTCCCTGCGCGTCGTAATGGACGATTTCTTTGCCCAGGCCGGAGAGCAGCGAGTTGCCCAGCACCAGGAAAAAGTAGCACAGCGCCACGATGAACACGACCGCGAGCGCGTTCGTGAAGTAGAACGCGAGCCGTGCGGGAAAGGGCTTCCCGATTGGCTTCCTGATTGTTTCCATGTCGATTCCTCCGGATGCTTTCATGCGAAACGCAACATTTGTTAAATTATACTA
>DATMYG010000339.1:0-7403 GCA_035561055.1 Clostridia bacterium
ATCGATTACGGCTGCGTCTACCACAAGACCGAGTACCGCGAGCGGCGCGACCATTACGCCTACTTCGGCGCGAACGAACCACCCTCTGGCTTCGACACCGACCGGGACGCGTTCCTCGGCCGCTTCGGGGACTGGGGCAGGCCCCGCGCCGTTATTGAGGAAACGAGCTACGCGAGCGTCGCGCACGGGCGCGCGCCCATCGCAGCGCTGCGCTACGACATCGTGCTCTCCCCGGGCGCGGAAAAGACGCTCGTCTTCCGCCTTGGGTACGGCAAAAACCCGGCGGGGGATAAGTTCGAGCACCCGGGCGTCATCAGAAAGGACGACGAGCGGCGCACGGCCCGGGCGTATGTCTCGGACGCGGACGTGGAGCGCGCGCTAGAAAAGCTTCGCGCGCACTGGGACGCACTGCTGGGCGTGTTTTCCGCGCAAACGGGCGATGAGAAGCTCGACCGCACCGTCAACATCTGGAACCAATACCAGTGCATGGCGACCTTCAACGTAAGCCGCAGCGCGAGTCTTTATGAGAGCGGCATCGGCCGCGGTATGGGCTTCCGGGACGGCTGCCAGGATATCTTGGGTTTCGTCCATTTAATACCCGCCCGTGCGCGGGAGCGCATCCTCGACATCGCGGCCATCCAGTTCGAGGACGGCTCCACCTATCATCAGTACCAGCCCCTGACCAAGCGCGGCAACGGCGAGGTCGGTTCCGGCTTTAACGACGACCCGCTGTGGCTTGTCGCCTGCACGGCGGCTTATATTAAAGAAACGGGGGATTTCTCTATCCTGTCCGCGCCCGTGCCCTTCGACAACCGCGCGGGCAGCGAAGCGCCTCTCATGGAGCACCTCAGGCGAAGCGTCGGCCATACCCTCGCTCACCGCGGCCCGCACGGGCTGCCGCTCATCGGCCGCGCGGACTGGAACGACTGCCTCAACCTCAACTGTTTCTCCGACACGCCGGGGGAAAGCTTCCAGACCACCGCCAACTTCGAGAGCGGCGTGGCCGAGAGCGTGTTCATCGCGGCGATGTTCGTGAAGTACGCAGGGGAGTATGCCGCGCTCTGCCAAAGATGCGGCCTTGAGGACGAGGCGCAGGAGACGCTCGCCGCCGCGCGGGAGATGGAGCGCGCCGTCGAGGCGCACGGCTGGGACGGGGAATGGTATCTTCGCGCGTACGACGCCTTCGGCAACAAGGTCGGCTCCAGGGAATGCGAGGAGGGGCGGATCTACGTTGAGCCGCAGGGTTTCTGCGTCATGGCGGGCATCGGCCTTAAGGACGGCAAAGCGGAGCGCGCGCTCGCGAGCGTCAGGGAAAGGCTCGTTGGAACGTATGGTATCGAGCTGCTCGCGCCCCCTTATACGCGCTACCACCGCGAACTCGGCGAAATCACGAGCTACCCGCCAGGCTACAAGGAAAACGGCAGCGTGTTCGCCCACAACAACCCGTGGGTGTTCATCGCGCTGAGCATGCTCGGCCGGGCGGACGAGGCGTTCGATTATTACCGCCGCATTTGCCCTGCGTATCTGGAAGAATCCAGCGATGTGCGCCGCACCGAGCCGTACGCGTGCGCGCAGACCATCGCGGGCAGGGCTTCCGCCTCCGAGGGGGAGGCGAAGAACTCCTGGCTCACGGGCACGGCGGCATGGATGTTCGTATTCGCCTCGCAGTATCTCTTGGGCGTCGCGCCCGAATACGACGGGCTTCGCATCCGGCCGTGCCTGCCCGCGCACATCGGCGAGGCCAAAATCAAACGGCGCTTTCGCGGCGCGCTGTACGAGATTAGCGTCAGAAGAACGGGCGAATACGTGCTTTGGCTCGACGGAAAGAAACTGACCGGCGACACGGTGCCTTTCGAGGCGAATCGTGCGGAATATAAGGTGGAGGTAACGGTATGACCAGGTTTCCGGAGGGATTCGTCTGGGGCGTCGCGGGCGCGGCCTATCAGTGTGAGGGCGCGTGGGATGCGGACGGAAAGGGCCGCAGCATCTGGGACGATTTTTCCCATACGCCGGGCCGGGTCCTCAACGGGGATACGGGGGATACCGCGTGCGACAGCTACCACCGTTTCGCCGAGGACATCAAGCTTCTTCGCCGCTTCGGCGTGAAGGCATACCGCTTCTCGGTGAACTGGCCGCGCATACTGCCCGAGGGCACGGGCCGCGTCAACGAGGCGGGGCTTGCGTATTACGAAAGGCTTGTCGACAGCCTGCTCCGGGCCGACATCGAGCCCTGGGCGACGCTCTACCACTGGGAATTGCCCAGCGCGCTTATGGAGAACGGCAAAAACGGCTGGCTCGGGCGCGGCGCGGCGGAGGCCCTCGCGGAATTGGCGGATGTGTTCGCCCGCCGCATGAAGGGAAAGATCAGGCGTTACATGACCGTCAACGAGCCGCAGTGCGTGGCCGGCCTCGGCTACGGCAAGGGGGAGCACGCGCCGGGGCTGACGCTGCCCAGGGAATGCCAATTAACGGCGCTGTACAACACCATCCTTGCGCATAGCCTCGCCGCGAAAGCCGTGCGCGCGATCGATCCCGGGGTGCTGGTGGGCACCGTAACCTGCGGGGACCTGCACTTCCCCGCGAAGCCGACTAAAAAGAGCATCGCCGCCGCGCGCCGCCTGGATAACGTCGTGCCGGACGACCCGTGGGGCTGGATGTTCAACCATGTTGTCTACCTCGACCCCATTCTCAAAGGGACCTGGGGGGAGGATGCTCCCGCGTTTTTGAAAGCCTTCGAGGCGTCGTTGCCCGCGGGGGAGATGGCCTCGCTTGAAAAGCCGGATTTCCTCGGCATCAACGTGTACCATGGCATACCCGTCGAGGAGGACGGGACGCGCGCCGGGTGGGTTCCCGGCTCCCCTAAGACGGCCATGAAATGGCCCGTCACGCCCGAGGTGCTGCGCTACGGCATCGGCCACGTGTGCGAAAGGTACGGTCTCCCCGTCTACATTACGGAAAACGGCCAGAGCTGCAACGACCGCGTGTTCCTCGACGGCGCGGTGCACGACGCGGACCGCATCGATTACATGCAACGTTACCTCATCGAGCTACATAAATGCATCGGGGACGGCGGGGATGTGCGCGGCTATTTCGCGTGGAGCCTTCTTGATAATTTCGAGTGGGCGTACGGGTACGACGAGCGCTTCGGGCTGGTCTATGTCGATTACGAAACCTTCCGGCGCATCCCGAAGGATTCGTTCCACTTCTACTCGAAGGTGATCGAGGAGAACGGCGCGAACCTGTAAGCGCTCGCAATACCGGTCTCGCCATTTATGTGAAATTTCCATACGGCATACTTTTCTCCCGCGCATGCCAAACTAGGCAAAAACGCGGGAGATTTTCGTTTATGAAGCGCTTTACTCTGCCAAGGGACGTCTATTACGGGCGGGGCTCGATGAAGGTGCTCAGGACCCTGGACGGGGCGAAGGCCGTCATTGTGACGGGCGGCCGTTCGATGAAGGAGACGGGCGTGCTCGATCTGGCGGAAACGTATCTGCGCGACGCGGGGATGCACGTGCTCATCTTCGACGGCGTAGAGCCGGACCCTTCGGTGGAAACCGTCATGCGCGGCGCGGAGCAGATGCGCCGCTTCCGGCCGGACTGGATCGTGGCGCTCGGCGGCGGTTCCCCGCTGGACGCGGCAAAGGCCATGTGGGCGTTTTACGAGCACCCGGAGGCGACGTTCGAGCAGCTTCTGGTACCCTTCAGCTTCCCAAAGCTTCGCGAACGCGCGCGCTTCGCGGCCATCCCCTCGACCAGCGGCTCCGCCTCGGAGGTAACGGCCTTTTCCGTCATCACGGACTATAGCGCCGGCGTCAAGTATCCGCTGGCGGATTATGAGATCACGCCGGACATCGCCATCGTCGATCCCGACATCGCCCTCACAATGCCGCCGACGCTCGCCGCCCACACGGGCATGGACGCGCTGACCCACGCGGTGGAAGCCTATGTTTCCCTCCTCGCGGGGCCGTTCACCGATCCGCTCGCGCTCAAGGCGATCTATATGGTGTTTGCCTACCTCGGGGCTTCCGTCAAGGGGGACGAGGCCGCGCGCGAGCAGATGCACTACGCCTCGGCTATCGCGGGCATGGCTTTTTCCAACGCGCTGCTCGGCATCTGCCACTCCCTCGCGCACAAGACCGGCGCGGCCTTCGCGACGGGGCACATCCCCCACGGCTGCGCGAACGCGATCTTCCTTCCCGTCGTCATCCGCTACAACGCAAAGAACCCCGGAGCTAAAACGCGCTACGCGGACATCGCGCGCGGCCTTGGCCTCACCATGGGCGCGAAGGAAGGCGAGGACGACCTCGTCGGCGCGCTGTGCGATAAAATCGCCGCTCTCCGCGCCGCGCTGGGCATCCCCGGCACGCTCCATGCGTTCGGCATCGAGCGCGAGGAGTTCGAGCATAAGCTCAAAGAGATCGCCCTCCTCGCTGTCAAGGACGCGTGCACGGGCTCCAACCCGCAGCCGGTCGCGCCGGAGGCGATGGAAGCGATATTGCGGGAGGCGTACGGGGACGAGGGGTAATTGACAATGGACAATTGACAATCGGAAAAAAGAAACGGCCTTCGCCGGAAGAGGTTCGGCGAGGGCCGTTATTGCGCTTATATCCGATTATACCAGGAAGCACGCGACGATGATCGTCGCCACAAGCCCGCAGCACACGGGCACGACGTTCTTTCGCACCAATTCCTCCGGCTTGATGCCGCAGATCGCTGCGACCGGGATGACCGCCCAGGGGATGAGCGTGCCGCCGTCCACCCAAATGGTGATGATCTGCCCGAGGGAGGCGAGCATCTCCCTGTTGACCGGCAGCGCCTGCGAGAAGGTGACTGCGGTCGCGCCCACGATGGGGAGGCCGGAGAAGCCGGAGCCGTCGAGCCCCGTCACGAAGCCCGCGAGCGCCTCGGCGAGCACGACCGGCACGCGGGAGATGGGCACGTTCTGCGCGAGGTACAGGCCGATGTCGTTCATAATGCCCGTGGAGTCCGCGCCGAACACGGCTTTCGCCCCGTCCGCGCTGCCGAGGAAGAAGAAGCCCGCGATAAACACGACCGGCGCGAAGATCTCGATGCCGAAGCCGAAGCCGTTCTTGATGTGCTCGATCACTTCGTCGAGCGCCTTTTTTACGCCGCCGCCGAGGCAGGTCGCCGCGCACAGGATGATCAGCGCCGTGCCGCCCACGAGCGCGGTCGCGTCGCCGCCCTGCAGCTTGAAGATGAGCATGAGCGCAACGTCCAGCGCGAAGGCGACCGGCGTCACGATGGCCATGGCGAGCGCGGCGGGCTTGGGCTTTTCATGCGAAACGGCGGCGCGTTCCACCCGGACGGGGGGCAGCTTCCTGACGTCACGGCGGAACATGACGAATGCGACCGCCACCGTAACAACGGCCATAACCGCCCAAAGGAGCACGCTCCCGCGCATCAGCGCGCTGACCGACGTATCCGCGGCCTTCGCCGTGATGGTGGGCGCGCCCTGGATGAAAAAGTCCCCCGAAAGCGCGATGCCGTGGCCGAACAGGTTCATCGCCACGGCGGCCCACACGACGGGGATGCCCGTCTCAAGCACAAGCGGCAGTATGATGGCGCCCACGAGCGCGACGGCGGGGGAGGGCCAGATGCAGATGGACACCGCGAACATGATGAGGCCCAAGAGCAGGAACGTTACGCTCCTGTTTTTCATGTAGCGGCTGAAGGGCCGGATGATGAGCACGTCTGCGCCGAGCGCGGAAAGCGCTTTCGACATCGCCACCACCAGTGAGATTACAACGATGATACCCCAGAATTCGCTTCCGGACCAGATGAGGGCGTTGAACAGCGCCTGCACGCCGCCCACGGCGCTTTTGGTCACCGCCCATCCCATGATCAGGATGCCGGCAACGCAGGGAAGCACGATGCTTTTTCTAAACGCCATCAACCCGAGCATAACGAGGATAAGCGCGACGAACAATATGTGCACGTAAGTCAGCGTAACCAACGGATCGCCTCCTGTCGCATGATATGAGATATGCAACATACTATGTTAGGGATTTCGATTGAGTGAGGGAGGTTTCAGATGGTGCAAAAGGGCCAGATCAGGTATTTTCTTGCGAGCAAGACGGACCGGGGGTTCGTCTCTTATTTCGAGCGGCTGCTCGAAGCGGACCGCCCAGGCGCGATCCTTTTAAAGGGCGGTCCGGGCAGCGGGAAGAGCACGCTGCTCAAACGGACCGCCGCCCTGCTCGCACAGGCCGGGCACGAAGTGGAGCTGATTCCCTGCGCGAGCGACCCGGATTCGCTCGACGCCATCGTCGATTGCACCACCGGGCGCGCGGTCATAGACGGCACCGCGCCGCACATGATGGACCCCGTATACCCCGGCGCGCGCGACGTGCTCATGAACGCGGGGGACGCGTGGGACGAAGCCACGCTGCGCCCGCACGCCGGGGAGGTCATCCGCCTGAGCGACGAGGCCAACGACTGCCACGCGCAGGCCTCGGCCTACATCTGTGCCGCGGGCGCGCTACTTAGGCGCTGCCGCCAGATTGCCTCGCGGTATGTGGACGGGGAGACCGTGCGCGCGCTTGCGCGAAGCCTGCGCCTGCCCGTGGGAGAAAAACCGCAGGCGCCCGAATACCGGCTGCTGAGCGCGGTTTCCGTCGGCCGCATGGAGTTTTTTAAGGATACGATCGACGCGCTGTGCGAAAGAAAGCTCGTCGTCGCGGACGAGTGGGGCGAAGCGTCCAGCGCGCTCATCGGCGAGGTGAAGCGCGCCGCGGAGGAAGCGAACCAGCGCATAATCCTCTGCCCCTGCTCCGTGTGCCGGGATAAGCTCGACCACATCCTGCTGCCGGATATCGGGCTGTGCGTGAGCTGCGCCAACTCCTTCCACGACGCCTCCGCGGGCGCGGCGGAGACGATAGGCGACCTGTATCGGCCCGTGCCCGCGCGCGAGGGCGACGCTATGCGTGCGCTCGTTTTCCACGCGCGGGAGCTCATCGCGCTGGCGCAGGAACAGGTTGCGCTCTCGAAAGAAATCCACGACGAGCTCGAGCGCTATTATGTGGCCGCCATGGATTTCTCCAAACTGGACCCCATCCGCAAGCGGGTCATGGAGTTCCTCTTATAACCGGCGGACCGGTTCCGCAAAGCACAGCGAAAAGAGGCTTCCGCGCGAAGCCTCTTTGAACACCGGAAAAACCCGGCGCTACGGTTTGTCCAGATAAGTACGATGTTTTCTCTTACGTTCATGCGGCAGGCGGACGGCGGCTTTTCACGCCGCGCCCGTTCCCGGCCGCGTTCCGGTTTGTGCGCGAAAAATCCTCTTTCGCGCTTCCCCGCGCCACGCGAAGCTGGTATAATCAAAAATATGGACATGACGCCCTTCGAGCAAATGCCCCTCGCCGCCGCGCGGGACATCCTGT
>DATMYG010000340.1:0-3542 GCA_035561055.1 Clostridia bacterium
GAAATACGCACTGTTTTCATATGACTCAAAAAGTCTTTCCGCCACGGCAGTTTTGCCTACACAGGGCGAGCCAGTTATGATAATTAATTTTTGCCTCAAATTACCGGGCACCTTTTGCCTCCGCAAATATATAAAAAACAAATGATCCGAAGTCCAAATTCCCGTTTGCCTTTTCAAGTATATAACAAAAGCAGGGTCTGCTACAACCATCCCTTGTGACAGCACACCCTTCTTCACGTTCTTTTCTTTATTCTTCGCGGTTCTTCTCCCCGTCGTCCCGCCGCCTCGCCTGAAACTGGCGGACCGCCGTCATAATCGAGGAGATGAAAGCGCACAGCGCGAAGCCCAGTAGGAACCACTTGGAAACGTCGCTCGAGATGAAGTCCATCGAGGGGTTATACTGGTCGAGCACGAGCAGCGTCAGGAACAGCGCCGCGAGCAGTAGCGTCGCGTGCGTGAGAAAACGCCAGACGAAATCCCGCTTCATATCATTCGCCCTCCCTTAAAAAGCAGATGATGTCGCTCGACGCGCGGCCTCCGCCGGAGGGGCTGGAGATGATATCGTCGTCATAGACCATCATAGCCGTCGCGCCGCCGTCGAGGTTGTAGGCCTCCCTGCAGCCGAGGGAAGCGAAGAGCGAAGAGAGTTCCGCGAGCGTCATGCCCTCCGAATACCCGTCCTGCCTGCCGTCCACAATGACGAGGCAGTAATGCCCCGGCTCGTAGTAGCCGATGGCGCTGCGCGGGTTCTTATCAGAAACGGTGCTGCGGAACTTCGTAGCGGCCCGGCCCTCGTCGAGAAGGCTCGGTCCGAAACTCCACGCCTGCCACGCTCCGTTCCCGATGGCCGCGTCCAGGGAGAATTCATCCGGGCCGTAGACCTCCATCGTGCCGTCGTAATAGAGTACGCAGACGTCCTTATCCCCGTTGTCCTCGCGATAGAGCACGCCGTTCCTGATGACTGTGCCGCTCTTGTGCGCGCCGCAGAAGTCGCCGGAAACGGCGAGGATCGCGTTGTTGTCCTTGGCCATCCTCCTGACGGTTTCCGTGACGCCCGTGCTGAATTCCCCGCCCGCAAAGGCCGTGCGGAACAGCTCGATGTTCCTGACCCACACATCGGCCACAAAGTAGGTGATGTCGTTCTCCTGTACCATGGTTACGGCGATGCGAAGATCGTCCGTCTGGTAGCTGTAGCCCGCATCCGCGCCCGTGTCGGCGTCCGGGAATACCGCCGTAAAATCGCCCGGGGCGGCGGGCTCTTCCGTCGGCTCGGCGACGGCTTGCGAGGACGTGCCGGAAGGCCGCTGCGTTTGCGCGGGCGTAGGCGTAGGCGCCGCGATGGTCCGAATGGGCTCGTATGTTTGGGGCAGCACGTGATGAAACAGCGCAAAGACGACGAGCAGCGCGCCGAAGAATAAAATATCCCGCAGGATAATCAAAAAGGCTTTTGCCTTCATGGTTCGTTCCTTTCCTCGGCGCAAGCGCCTAATGGTTAGGATACTCTGTCGAAGCGGCCCGTGCAATAATCTATTTTGACAAAAAAGTAAATTTTAGATAGAACCCTTTGCTGTTCCGCAAATAATAGTATAATCAATGCTGTGGATACAAAACGGTCGATTCGGGAGGAGGATGCTTCCATAAAGCCCTGGGTATTGATACCGGCCTATGAGCCGGATGAGAAGCTTATATTCCTTGTGGACGCGCTTATGAGCCGCTTCCCCGTGCTCGTCGTGGACGACGGCAGCACGCATGCGGGCTGCGCGGAAGTATTCGCCCAGACCGAAGCCCTTGGCGCAGTGGTGCTGCATCACCGCGTCAACCTCGGCAAAGGCACGGCGCTCAAAACGGGCATCCGCCATCTCGCGGACTTGGACGAATCCGCCCCCGGCGTCATCACCGCCGACGCGGACGGGCAGCACGCGCCCGACGACATCGCCAAAGTCGCCGACGCGATGGCGGAATACCCGGACGCGCTGATCCTCGGCGCGCGCGATTTCTCCAAAATGCCTGCGCGCTCCCGTACGGGCAACACCATCACGCGCTTTGTCTACCGCGCGAGCACCGGCCTTCGCGTAACGGACACGCAGACGGGCCTGCGGGGTCTGCCGAGGAGCCTTTTCCCGCAGCTACTCGAGCTTTCGGGCGAGCGCTACGAATACGAAATGAACATGCTTCTCGCCCTGCCTGCGTGGAAAGCGGATTTTCACGAGGTTAAGATCGACACGATTTACATCGACGGCAACAAGTCCACCCACTTCCACGCGCTGCGGGACGGGCTGCGCGTGTTTTCCCGCGTAACAAAATATGCCGCGTCCTCGCTCGTCAGTACAGGCGTGGATTACGCGTTGTATCTGGGGCTTTCCGCCTTCTCGCTGGACGCCGCGCTGTGCTTTGCAATATCAAAGACGGTCGCGTCCGTACTCAATTACGAGCTCAACTGCCGCGCGGTTTTCCGCGCGCGCCCCAGCGCGGCCAGCGCGTTTACCTACGCCGCGCTCGTCGGCTTCTCGCTGCTCGTTGGAACCCCCGCGGTGTCGCTTCTGACGCGCGCGGGGCTCGTGCGGCTGCTCGCCAAGCTCATCGTGGACCTTGTGCTGTTTACGTTCAACTACTTCATGCAAAAGCATGTGGTGTTCCGCAGGAAGAAGGCGAAAGAAAGGGCCGGAACAGGAACCTGAAGCGATACCGAGCATAATGCGTAAAAGCGGCCCCCGCCGTCCGGCGGGGGCCGCTTTGTGATTCCTTCTCTTACTTGCCTACGGTCCTCTGCGAGAGACCCTTGATGTTATTGAGCACCCAGTCGTACTCGGCCGAGGAGATGATCGCGCCGCAGTAAGCGCACTTCGTGGAATGGTTGAGATCCAGCGGCGCACCGCAGTTCGGGCAGTGCTTGGTTTCGTCCTCGTTGGAGACGAAAGTCTTCGCGCCCTTGGTGCGGATCAGCGTCCACTCGTAGGTCATGAACTTCTCGGCGGTGCGCGAGCCGCTCATAAGGTTGCCCGTCGTATCGTCGAGCGTGTAGTCTACGATACGGGTCTGCAGAACGGCGGTCACGATGTCGTGCTTGTCGTCCTGGCCGAAGCCCGTGAGGTCCACGCCGAGTATCGCGATGCGCTCGACATAGTTGGTCTGGCGGTTGCGGATCTTTGCGTCCACACCGCTCTTCATCTGGTTGAACAGCGCGTCGGATAGGCTCGCGCGCATGGGCTCCCACTTTTTCTCCTGCCACGCGGCCTGCATCTTGATGTACAGGTTCGCGATCTTCTCCTTGAGCGCTTCCTCGGAGAACTGCGGATCCATCTGCTTGAGCTGGGCGATGGTCATGGGCAAAACGGTTCGCGCCGCGCCCGGCGCAACAGGCTGAGAGCCGCCCTTGTTTTTCTTGCTAAACAGGATGACGAGCACGACGATCACGAGGATGGCGAAGAAGATTCCGCCGCCCCCGCCGAGGGAGAATCCATCTGAATCGGTATAACCGCCGCTGCCCCAATCGGTGGAACCGCTGCTCCAGTCGGAAGAGCCTCCGCCCCAGTCGCTTCCCC
>DATMYG010000341.1:0-6103 GCA_035561055.1 Clostridia bacterium
ACGTTGGGCAGCGGCACGTCCATTTCGTTGACCCCGTCGATGCCGAGCAGGCGGCAGACCGCGCGCTCGACCGTGACGGTGGTGTGAACGTCGATAAAGCGCTGCGTATCCTCGGCGATGGCCGCGGCGCTCGCGCGCGCCTTATCGACGAGGGAGCGGTTCAGGTTCAGTTTGCTCTGCATAAATCCTCCGGATTTTCAAAAAAGTGGCTTGGCGGGGAAACGTTACCGTTTCCCCGCTCACCGGATGCCTTACTTGTCCTCTTCCCTCTGCCGGTCCGCGTAGCGGTCCTTCCTGAGCAGTTTCGTGGGTTCGAGGTACTTCTGGCCGATGCCCTCGGCGAGGCCCGCGACGCCCGTCTTGGGCCGTACCTTCACTTTGCCCGTGCACACGTCGCAGTGGCACTCGTCCTTGTAGCACTCGGGCTCCGTATACGTCGTAATAACGCCCTCGAAGTTGCGCAGGATCACCTTGCGCGGGGTCTGGCTGATGACGTAATTGGGCATGACCGGCGTTTTACCTCCGCCGCCCGGCGCGTCCACGACGAAAGTGGGCACGCAGAAGCCGCTCGTGTGGCCGCGCAGCGCCTCGATGATTTCGATGCCCTTGGAGACCGGCGTGCGGAAGTGCGAAAGGCCCAGCGACGGGTCGCAAATGTAGATGTAATACGGCCGTACGCGGATGCGCACAAGCTCGTTTACAAGCTTGAGCATGACGTGCGCGCAGTCGTTGACGCCCGCGAGCAGCACGCTCTGGTTACCAAGGGGGATGCCCGCGTCGGCGAGCATGGCGCAGGCTTTCGCCGCTTCTTCAGTGATTTCCTTGGGGTTGTTGAAGTGCGTGTTGAGCCAGACGGGGTGGTACTTCTTGAGCATGTCGCACAGGTTTTGCGTGATCCTCTGCGGCATCACGACCGGCGTACGGGAACCGAGGCGCACGATTTCGACGTGCGGAATCTTCCTGATTTCGCTGATGATGTACTCGAGCATGTCGTCGCTGACCATCAGGCAGTCCCCGCCGGAGAGAAGGACGTCCCGCACTTCGGGATGACGGCGCACGTAGTCGATGCACCTGTCGATCTGGGTTTTGGGGACGGAGGCGTCATGCTGGCCCGCGAAGCGGCGGCGCGTGCAATGACGGCAGTACATGGAGCACTGGTCCGTAATGAGCAGCAGCACGCGGTCGGGATAGCGGTGGGTCAGGCCCGGGCAGGGGGAGTCGATATCCTCGTGCAGGGGGTCGGCGTCCTCGTAGGGCGCGAACATGATTTCGTTCTCGGTCGGAATCGCCTGCTTGCGGATGGGATCAAACGGGTCGGAGAGGTCGATGAGGGAGAGGTAATACGGCGTGATAGCCATGCGAAGCTTCCCCAGCGTGGCCTGGATGCCCTCTTCCTCCTCGAGAGTGAGCCTGATGTATTTCTTGAGATCCTCGAGGGTCTCGACGCGGTTGGCGACCTGCCAGTGCCAATCGTTCCACTGTTCGTCGGGCACATCGAGGAACAGCCCGTTTTCTCTGCTTTTTCTCATGATTCGTTCTCCTTTTCAATGGATGGGCGGGCGGCCACATAGGGCCGCCCGCGCTAATGGGCGTTCAGCAGTATTTCTCGTCGAAGAGCTTGCGGAGTTTCGGGTTCTCGCGAAGAACGTTGAGGGTAATCTCGGCGTGGTCCTTGGCGTAGCCGTTGCCGACGATCATCGTGACGTCCTTGCCGATGCCCTCGGCGCCGAGAGCCGCGCGGGTGAAGCTGGTCGCCATGGAGAAGAAGTAGACGATGCCAAGGTCCCTGACGGGGAGGATGGCGCTCATCTCGCAGGCCTCGATGTTGACACAGCTGATGGACACGTCGTACTCTTTGCCGCCGTTGGCCGCGAGGGCGGCCTCGAGCACCGCGACGGGCTCGGTCGCGCTTGCCACGATGACCTTGTGATACACGCCGAGCTCCATGAGCGCGTCAACCTGCTTGGGGTTCCTCACGACGCCCACGACGTTGCCCTTGGGGCCGACCTTCTTCATAGCCTCGTAGCCGCACAGGACGCCGCTCTTGCCGTTCGCGCCAAGGATGAGGACGCTGTCGCCTTCCTTGGGCAGCTTGCGGGCCTGCGCGGGCGCGCCGGCCACGTCGAGCGCCGCGAGCGCAAGCGCCTCCGACATATCGTCGGGCAGCTTCGCGTAGATTCCGCTCTCGAAAAGAATGGCCTTACCCTCGATGTCCACGCGGTCGATCTCCTTGTGGATGGCCTTGATCTTGTCGATGCGAAGCGGGGTAAGCGAGAGGGAAACGAGGGAGGCGATCTTGTCGCCTACCTTGAGGTCGCGGCCCTTAAGATCCTCGCCGATGTAGGCGACGCGGCCGATGAACATGCCGCCGCTGCCGGTGACGGGGTTCTGCTGCTTGCCGCGCTCGGCAACGATACCGAGGATCATTTCGCCGATCTTCTTCTCGTCGCCGCCGCAGGCCTCTTCGATCTGCGTAAACGAGGCGGAATCGACGTTGAGGGAGATGACGTCGCACATGATCTCGTTGGAGTAGAGCTTCCCCATGTCGTTGTCAATCCTGTAAGCCGCCTGGGTCAAAACGCCCTTGGGCTCGATCACGCGGTGGGTTCCGTACTTGTTGCCTTTCATTGCCATGCGAATGGTTCCTCCTGTAATGATGATGATGTATTGTGTTGGGTTGGTTACCCAAAGCTCACGAAATTTGCCTGGGCTTGAGCGAGAGGATGGCGCGCGCCTCGTCCGGGTTCGCGACCTCGCGCCCGAGTTCTTTGGCGAGGCGGACGACCTTTTCGACCAGCTCGCCGTTGCTCGCCGCGAGCACGCCGCGGGAGAGATACAGGTTATCCTCAAAACCCACGCGCACGTTGCCGCCCATGGCGATAGCGGGGGCCGCCAGCGTGAAGGCGCTGCGGCCGACGCCCGTGGCCGTCCATGTTGAGCCGACGGGTACGGCGTTTACAAGCCACGCGAGGTTGCCCGCCGTGGCCGGCGTGCAGCCGGGCACGCCCAGCACGAAGTTAAAGTGCATCGGCGCGCCGGGCACCTCGCCCTTCTTCGCCATAGTGAGGATGGTGTCGAGATGCCCCATCTCGAAGCATTCGTACTCGGGCTTGATGCCGTTTTCAATCATGCGGCGGCCGAAAGCGCGCATGGTGGGCATGGTGTTTTCAAAGACCTCGTCCCCGAAGTTGCAGGTGCCGCAGTCAAGCGTGGCCATCTCGGGGAAAAGCTCCGTAGGCTGGAGGCGCTCCGCCGGGGTCATGCCGGTCGCTCCACCCGTGGAGGGAATCAGGATCGGTTCGGGAACTTCCCTTTTGATCGCGTCCAAAACCTCGCGGAAGCGCTCCCTGTCCTGCGTGGGGGTGCCGTCGTCCCAGCGGACGTGAACATGGATGATCGCCGCGCCCGCGTCCCTCGCGGACTTCGCCTCGCGCACCATCTCCCCGACCGTATAGGGGACGTTGGGGTTTTGCTTTTTCGTGACTTCCGCGCCGCAGATGGCCGCGGTGATGATCAGCTTTTCCATGCGTTTCTCCTTTCCTCCGGTTGATTCTTACTTCTGGGGTCCCCTCTGCTTGTCGCGGGTAACGACGCAGGTGCCGCTCGCCCGGCAGACCACAACGGGCTCCTCCAGCACATCGGCCGCGGAATCGTTGATGTCCGGGCGCGGCGCGATGACCTTCCTCGCCTCAAACACCATCCTGCGCGAGGTGTTGCCCACTTTGACGATTTCGCCGGTCGCCTCGATGTAATCCCCGGCGTACACAGGCGCGAGGAACTCCACCATGTCGTAGGCCTTGAAGAGACCCTCGTCTCCGTCGCTGATGATCAGGAGCTCCGTCGCAACGTCGCCAAAAAGGTGCAGCATGTGCGCGCCGTCTACGAGGCTGCCGCCGTAATGTGCATCCTTCGCGCTCATCCTGAGCCGGATTGTCGAGGTGATCTTCTTTTCTTCCATCTTCCGCTTCCTCCTTATAATGAATCGTTTTGCGAGAAATCCTTCCGCGCCGGACTTGCCCGGAGAACAAAAACGGCGCGCGCCGAGAGCCCCTGCAGCCCGCGGATAGCGCACCACCCAAGCATAAGAATAAACGCTACCGACACAGCCCCTTGGCCGTATCGATAGCGCTTCATCCTATATCAGATGACAGTCATGCCGCGCTCGGCGTCATGCCCAAGCTCAACGCGCGGGTCGCGTTTTCGCTTTCGGCGGAGGTACATTCGCGCCGCCCTCGGGCTCCCGGCCCTTGCCATGCGGCTGCTACCTTATCCTTCCGCGCCTCTATCGTTCCGTATTCATTTTCCTTCCAGATTATATGTTTTTCGCGCTTAAAAGTCAAGCGGGGAAGACCTCGGTTACAGAAATTTCATACCGTTCCCCCGCGACGGCCACGCAAAAATGGCGCGCCCTCCAGCTCTCCTCCAAGCGGGAAAGTGCCCGCTCCCTCGAGAGGAGCGCCGCGCGTGCCTCCCCCATCGAGCAGCGGATGAAGCGCGCCTTGTCCCCCGGCCGAAGCTGCGCCGCGAGGGGGAGATCCGCCGCGATCAGCCAGAAGGGCTTCGCATAGCCGCCGGTCGTCTGCGCGTCCGCCATCATGAGGATGGGCAGCCCTGCGCCCGTAATCTGGATGGCTCCGGAGGCCACCGCGTCGGTGATGATGTTGCCGTCCCGCCCCGGCGCGAAGGCGAGGGGCGCACCAGAAAAGCGCACGCCCATGCGGTCGCTCTCGGGGAGCACCGTATATTCGCTTGAGAAAAACGCCTCGTCGCCCGCGTTGCCGAGCGCATCCGGCTGCGGCCCCGGAAGAACGCGGAGCGCCGCGCTTCCTTGCGGGAGGTAGTCGCCCATCCCCTCCGGCAGCCGCCTGCCCGCGAACGCGCGCGCCTCCCCGGGCATGGCGTTGGGGATACAATCCCCGCGCACGAACTTTTCCCCGCGCCCGAGTCCGCCCAGGCCCGCCTTTTTATCGCAGGAGACGCTGCCGAGCATTTTCTCCAGCCCCAGCCCGCCCGCGAAGGCGAGATAGGTCCTGCAGCCCCGCGCGACGGGTGCTGCCGCAAGCGTCTGCCCCGCGCGCGCGAGCACCGCCGCATCCATGGGAACCGCCGCCCCGTCGAGCGAAAGCGCACACCTGCCACCCGTCGCGGCAAAGAGCGTGTCATCCAGAAAGCGGATATGTGGGGTGACGAGCGTCGCCTCGAGGGCGCCCTCGTCCCGCGCGTTACCCACAAGGATGTTCGCGAGCGCGAGTGCGAACGCGTCCATCGCACCCGAGGGGGATACGCCGTAGCGCAGGTACCCGCGGCGGCCGCCGTCCTGAACGGTGGTCTGCGGGCCGGGGGACACGATCTCGATCATCGCGCGTCACCTCCCAAAATGTGCAGGAATTCCGCCTCGCCTATGGGGATGAAGCGCAGTTTCTGCCCCGCGCGCAGCAGAAAAGGCTCCGCGCGCGAAGGGTCGTAGAGCTTTTTCGGCGTGCGGCCGACGATGCGCCAGCCGCCGGGCGAGGCGACGGGATACACCCCCGTCTGTATGCCCGCGATGCCCACGCTGCCCGCCTCGACGCGGGTGCGCGGCGTCTCGAGGCGCGGCGTCTCGAGACGGGTATCCATACCGCCTAGATACGGGAAACCGGGCGTGAAACCAAGCATATATATCGGGTAATCGACGCCCGAGTGGATGCGGACAACCTCCTCGGGGGAAAGCCCCGTGCGCGCGGCGACAAAGGCAAGGTCCGGTCCATATTCCCCGCCGTAGCAGACAGGAAGCTCCACGACCTCGGCCGACGCCTCTTCCCCCGCGGCGTCCGGCTTCAGGCAGGAGAGCTTCTTAGCGACTTCTTCATAGGAAAGCAGGAGCGGGTCGTAGCGCACCATCAGCGCACAATAGCTCGGCACGAGTTCCGAAACGCCGGGGATCGCCGCGCACTCGACGGCGCGTGCGAATGCCATAACCTCCCGGTGCACCTCGGGCGCGATCCTTTCCTCGAAACGGACGGAAACGGCGCTGTCGCCGCAGGGCAGCAGTTTCATTGCACAACCTCCCACAGCGGCGCGAGGGCCACGCCTTCGCGCTCCAGGGCGGCGCGGATCTTCGCCG
>DATMYG010000342.1:0-13814 GCA_035561055.1 Clostridia bacterium
TAAGGCGCAGCGTGCAGGTGTCAATCCGGGGGAATACCTGACCTTCGAGCAAGACAAAAGTGGGGTTTTCGATCGTATAGTCGTAAATGGCGGCGAGCTTAATGGAACTTGGGGTATCCGAAAGATCGTTCAGCCATTCGATCATGCGGCCGGCACCCGTACAAAAGCCCGCGTAAAGCTTGTAGGAATCGCCGTCGAAGTAGACGAACGGGATATCCCTGTGTTCGTGATAATCGTAGGCCTGATAATCCGAAAGCTGCGTACCGTCCACCCAGAAGCCCCAGGGCGCTTCATACGTGGGATCTACCAGCCGCGTTCCCGTGCCTCCGTCCGCCGGGACGACGCGGCTCACCGTGCAGGGCTGAACCGCATAATAGAAATCATTGGGCCCCGGCTCGCTCTCGCCTGCGGGGACGCGCGTGAGCATCTGGGAGAAGCTCATCTGCCAGACCGTGCCGCCGACCGGGCTCGCGGAATCGAATATTTTGATCGCGCAGGAGGAGAGATATTCGCCCTGCATGTTTCGAATCGGCGTAAAGGACGCCTCCGTCACGCCATAATCATAAATGGAATCCACGCTGAACCGCTCCGGCGCGACGCCCGTCTGGGCGTAAGTCCAAACGTCCCCTTCGCTGGCGCATGTGCCGAAGACAACACAGTCGTTTTTGAAAAGGATATAATCGCTATAACTGTATCCATCGGGCGAGGTTTCGACGTTGCCATAGTTCATCCATACGCCATACAGGCGTATTTCGCTGGCGTTAGCCGGGGTTTTCGCTGGTGCGGGCGTTGGGATGGCCTCCCCAAGGCCCGCGACGGCGTCGCCGACGGCAGAAAAGTCCGGCGCGTCGAAGCGCGGTGAAGCGACGATGAGTGCGATTGCCGTGAGCACGGAGAGCGCCGCAACGACTGGGCGCGCGCCGAGGAGCGCGCCTAAAGCGCCCCGCCTGCCCGCTTTGCCGCCCGCGCGCGCGGCGACGGCCGCGTCCTTTTTATCCGCGCGGTACTCTCCCCTGCGCCAGCCGGCGATGCGTATGGCGAGTCCGCGGCTTATATAGAACGCCGCGATTGTGAACGCCGCTACGGCGAGAGAACTCCACAGATACCCCTCGCGGGGGAGCGCGCCCGCGAACAGCTGCTGCGCGAAGCGCACGACCGCGGCGAGCGCGAACGTGAGCGCCAGCGCGGCGGGCGCGATCCAGACCGGATGGTAGCGCGCCTCGACGCGAAGCATCGCGTTTTGCTTGTTCGCGTCGAGGGTTTTTTCGACGAGGAGATGCGCGCCGCAGGTGCGGCACACCGCGTCCCCTTCATGGGGCAGTGCTCCGCAGACGGGGCATTTTTCCAGCGAGGCCTTAACAGGCGCGGCGCAATGCTTGCAGTATTTCGCCCCTTCGCCGAGCTGTGTGCCGCATTGTTCACAGAATTTGACAGCCATCTCTTGCTCCTCCTCTCAATCGACGACGCGCGCGCCGCCCGAAGGAGCGAAGGCCGCCGCGCCGCCGATGTAAATGACGAGCTGATCGTCGATGGTCCAAACCTGATCCGGGGTCGAGGTATACGGATCGCTGATGGTGATGGTTCCCTCAACGAGCGTAAAGGGATATCCCGCGTAACCCGGAATGGCCGCGTGGTCGTTGCAGGAATATTCGTAAATTTCCTCCGCATCCCCGCCTATGCCCATGAACATGCGTCCGTCGCGGAACAGAACGCCGGGATTGACGTCGACCATATTGGGTACGGGCACGCCGTCCACGGAACCGCCGCCCGTGTTCCCGTCTGTGGTTTCCTCGACGGGTAGCCATACGCCGTCAAGCGTAAGCGCGGTGTCGGCAGGCGCGGGCGTTCTCCCGTCCGGTATCGGCGTTCCCGAAACGGATGGGCCGGGCGTGTTGCGCGCAGCCGCAACGGCATCTGGAACAAAACCGCCCTTCTGCCCCGGGCAAAACAGGCTCAACCCGAACAGTGCGAGCATCGCGAAGAGGGCGAACAGCACGTTGAAGCGGAACTCCGCGCTTCTCCTTCGCGCGACCGTCCGCATGCTCCTGATGCCGAACAGGCCGTGTTTCTCCGGATCGATGCCAAGCTTTTTAAGGGCCGCCCTGCGCTCGAGAAAGAAATCCAGCCAGACGAGCGCGCACAGCGCGACGAACGCCGCGATCCAAGCGGCGGGCGCCCGGAACAGCGCGGGCATGCCCGTTTTAAGCATGCTCTCCGGCAGGCCGAAAAGCGCTACCGCGAGGAACACATTAAGGATCAGCCAAAGCGGGCTATACCTTCGTTCGATATCTCGTATCGTTTCATGTCGAAGCCATGTCTGGGATATGCTCTGGGGATATACGCTTTGCGAGCACTGCTCGCAATAAAGCGCGTCGTCCGGCAGCACGCTGCCGCAGCGCACACAGGTTTTTTCCTCTTTGGGCGGAGCATAGGGGCTCTCCAAGTCCGTCCCGTCCCGCGCGGAAGACGGCGCTTGCGCAGCAGGGGGAAACGGCGTATCCCCCTGCGCCGCGCGCGGTTCGGGTATCGGTGCGCCGCACTGGCTGCAAAACCGCTTTGCATCCCCCAGCGGCGTTCCGCAGTTTTCACAAAACTTTGGCATGGTATCGTCTTCCTCCGCTTACCGTATCCCGCCAGGGCGGTTATTTCGCGTTGATCGCCGCCCCGCAGTATTCGCACACGGCGCTTTGGCCGGACTTCAGCTGCGCGGGCGCGCCGCAGCCTGCACAGATTGCCGTGACCGGGCCGGAAGGGGCTTTCTGTTGGGGCGTCTCAGTCGACGGCTTCAGCGCGTCCGACTGAATCGCCGGATTCGCGGGCTTGGCGGCCTGTTGGGTATTGCTATCCTTTTTCCCCGAACGGCCCGAAACCGCAAGGATAATGAGGATGAAGGCGACAATGCCGACGACCACGATTAGAACCGCGCCTGCGGATATTCCCAAACTTCCCATATATGCCTCCCAGATTATTGCTCCGCTTTATTCTCTGCGCCGTCTGCCCCGCTTTTCGAGGTCTTACGCCGTTTTCGCAGCAAAAGAAACGCGAGCAGGTATGCCGCCAGCGCGAGCGCGGGAAAAAGCGTGTACCCAAGCATATGCACGCCGTCCACCTGCGTGCAGCCGATGGCGACGATTGTGAAGTACAGCCCCAGCGCGATCATCGCCGCGCCCGCGACGATCTTCAGCACGCGCCCCAATATGCCCGGCTTTTTCGTTTCCATTTCGCCCTCTCCTTTCATCACTTGCCCCCGAGGGGTGCGCCGCAGTATGCGCAGTCGCCCTGTTTTCCGGCTATGATTTCATTGGGCGCGCCGCAGCAGGAACAGACCACGTTTATACGTCCCCCCGGCGGCTGAACACACGCGCCGGGCGCAGGCTGCGGGGGTTGCACGCTTTCCGGCCCGCGCAGCCGTTTCGCGTTCACGTCGAGAACGTAGCCCGAAAGATAGTTCTTTTTAAGTATGGCGCGCAGGTCTTTTTCCACACGGGCATACGGGTATTCCAGAAGGCCCGCTACGAACGCGAGGTCGAGCTCCCTCGGGATAAGGCCGAGATAGCGTTCGTACCGCTTCGCCTTAACCCTGCGGGACGCGCCGAAAAGGATAAAAACAATGCTTGCGGGAAACAGAAACAACACGAACGACGCAAAGACCTTGCTCGCAGACGTTGACCACGCACTGCCCGCGACGCCGGAGAGGATGAAAAAGATCAGGCTCGATATTAGCATCGCCACGCCCGATATGAGCGCCGCATTCCCGTTGGGGATGTTCTTCGCTTTCATGTTTCTTAATCTCAATAGGACGCGCCGCGCCGCTTGGTCGCAATATTGCGTTGCCTTGCGAGCGTATACGCCCGCTCGATAACGCTCGCGGCGCTTTCGCTCCCGAGCGCGTTCGCGATGGAGCCCACCGCGCCGATGAGCGCGTCGTCCTCAGGCGCGCTTGCGCGCTTGTCGGCAAGGCCGAGTTCCTCCTCAAGCAGGCCGAGCGCGTCGCGGTAAGATGCGTTGCGCGCATCCGCCATGAGCTTTTGGATAAACGACGCAAGCGCCGCAATCCGCTCCCCCGCGGGGGAGGCGTCCTCGTTCCTGGCGAAATGGCCTGCGGCGGCCGTGAAGATGGCCACGAGCGCGCCGGTCGCCAAGAGCGTGAGAAGCTCCAGCAGATAGAACTGCTTGAGGTGTTCTTTGAAGAAAGGCGCCGCAAAGAGGGCATAGGCGACCGTCGTTACCCAATAGACCGCGAGGACGAACACCACGCCTGCGCTTAGGAAAAGCCGCTGGCCGCTGCGCCTGCGCGTGATGATCAAGAGGCTCGCCGCGTACAGCGCCGCCTCCGAAAGAAGGAGGAACAGGAACGCCGCGTAGTCGGCGTCGGTCTTGTTCTGCGTGCGCTCCGCGAGGAAAAAGACCAACAGCGTCGCGATGACGACGATGCAGAACAGGATTGTGAACAGCGTTTCCTTGCGCTTCATGTTTCGCTCCTTTCCCGCTCGAACTTCGCTCCGCACTCGGGACAGAACTTGGGTTCGCCCGGCAGCTCGATGCCGCAGGCGGGGCATTTTTTGACGAACGAATAGCCGCAGTTGGAACAGAACCGTGCGCTGGCTTTTTCGATGGGCTCGCCGCACTTCGGGCAGGGGAAGGGCATTTTCGCCCCGCAAACCGGGCAGGCCGCGGAGCCCTTTTTCACATCCGCACGGCAGGAGGGGCAGCCGTTGTAGGGGTTGCCGCACTCCGGGCAAAATTTCGCGCCTGCGCGGTACTTTTCGCCGCACGCGCTGCAGGTGACGGCGTCGCTTTTGGACTTTTCTTCGGTGTCGAAGCCGCATTCGCCGCAGAAGCGCTTCTCAGCCGACATGGGAGCCTTGCAGCGGGGGCAGGCCTTCGCCTGCGCGGCGGGGTTGATTACCTGCGCGATGGAGCCCGCCTGCTGGCCGAGCGGCCCGCCGATGCCAAAGCCCATGCCGATGCCGAGCCCCGCGCCCATCAAATCGGACCCGCCGCCATGCGTGTTGGTCGCCGCGCCCTCGAGGGTATCGAAGGAGCGTTCCTGCACGTAGTTGAATCCGACAATATCCATCTGCGCGCGCTTGGCGAGGGCATCCTTGAGCGTCTTGACCGCGGTGTCGTCCTCGGGGATGCTGATATCGCTGACATAAAAACTGACGAGCTGTATGCCATATTCGGCGAGCGTGGGCATGATGCGCTCGCGCATGAAATTTGAGAGCTTGTCGATGTAGGCGTTGATTTCGAGCACGCTCACTTGCTTGTCGATGAGATAGGAAGAGAGCGTATCCTTGACCTTGGTCATATACAGGCCGCGGAAATACTGCAGGAGGTTGGCCTTGTCGAACACGGGCAGCGTGCCCACGAGCTTAACGAGGAACTTGCGCGCGTCCTCGATCTTTACGCCAAACTGGCCGTGCGCGCGCACGGGGAGGAACACGCCGTACTTCGCGTCCCTCAGCTGGATGGGCGTGCTCGTGCCCCACTTGATGTCGAGCACATGCGCCTTGTTGACGTACCAGACCTCCGCCGTAAACGGCGAGCGGCCGCCAAAGGGCAGGTTGATGATGGAGTTGAGGATGGGAATGTTCGGCGTGTCGAGCGTATAACGGCCGCTTGCGAACACATCCAGTGCGCGGCCGCCCTTGTAGAGCACCGCCTCCTGCGATTCGTTGACGATCAACTGCGTCCATGTGCCCAGTTCCTCGCTTGGAAATTTCCAGGCGAAAACGTCGGGCGTCCCGTTGTACTTGATGCGGTCAATGACAGCCATAAAAAGTGCCTCCTGGAATAAGAATTGGCGGCGTGATGCGCAAAAGATTGTCGAACGGAAAGAGCCATCGCTGCCAAGAACGAGGTGAAAGAGCCGCATTCTCAGAAATCGACATGTTCAGTATACGGCGGGGACCGGCTGATTCATATCATCCGAAAAGTATGATTTTATCGATTTGGCTGCTTCTAAATAAAAAAGGGCGGTTCGCGTCAGAGCGCGGCGCCCTCGCCGTTGATCTTCTGGATCAGCTCGGTGCGGTTATGGATATCCAGCTTCGTATAAATGCTCCGGATGTGCGTTTTGACGGTGCTCTCGCTGATATAGAGTTCCGACGCGATAAGCTTATAGGTGTATCCTTTAAGAAGGAGCAGAACGATTTCGTTTTCGCGTTCGCTCAGGCCCGCGACAGAGGGGGCTTCCGCTACGGCTTCTTTTTGCTTTTCTTCGGGGAGCACCGCGAGCGAGAGCAGAAAATCGTTGTTGCGGATCACCAGCGAAAGCTGCCTGTGCATGGGCGGCAGCAGCACCAGCGCAACGCAGACGATGGCCATGCCCGCAAGCGCGGACGCACCGCTCGAGGCGGCGAAGGCGGGCGCGGTGCCAAGAAGCTTGCCCAAGAGCACACCCGCAACGTTCGCGCCGAGGCCGATGCCGAAGGTTTTGGCCGGATTTCGGTCAAAATCGAGCAGCTCACCAAGGATGGTCCACCAAAAGAGGTCGTTGATGCCGCACGCGCCGAGCAGCAGCGTGTTCACCGCGACATAGCTCCAAACCGAGCGGTCAAGCGCCGCGAACGCGATGAACGCGAAGCCGAGCATGGCAATGGCGACGTAGAGGACGTAGCCTTTATTGATCCGTTTGGGCAGGCGGCTCACGATCAGTATGGCCGCGATGTAGGGCACCGCCCAATACACGTCCGCGACGAGGCCGACCCCGCCGTAGGCGGGCAGAATGATCTGGAACATCAGCCCCGAATTGACGGTGAGCACGAGAATGAACGCGCACATCGTCGCGAAGGGTTTCTGTAGGGCGGCGTGCCCCTGCGGGCGGAGCGCGTCGACGCGCGCGCCTTTCTGCGGAGCCCCTGTGCGGCGCACGAACAAGAAGGTGGAAAACAGCAGCAACAGGCACAGCGCGAGAGAAAGCTCGCACGCCACATATGTGCAGCACAGATTGACCGCGATCATGATCAGCGCCGATGCGGCGAGCGCGGCGGCCGCCGTGCCCATGCGGCTGCCCGCGGGGGTGAATTCTCTGAAAAAGTAGCTCCACGCGCACATGAAAAGACCGGCGAAGAACGACATCACCAGAAGCGCCACGAGGGACAGCGCGGGATAGGGCAAAAAGAACAGCGCGTTCCCTGCAAAGCACACGGCAAGGGAGGCGAGCATCACGCGCCGCGCGCGGGAGAAGTCCCTCGCGATCCACATGCAGGACACAAGCCCCAAAAGATGCGCCCCGATCGCACCGAGCACCCAATACGCCGGATCAATCCCGCGCAACGCAAACACCGCGTACAGCGTCCGGCCTTCGTACGGGAAGGAAATCAGCCAGGCGGAGAACAACGTAAGGGTTGCGATGGAATTGAAACGAAAGCTCTGCCGGTTCATACTCTCCTTTGTCGGGGCGAACGCAAACGCCCCGGTACGATGAGCCGTCAGAGCGATTTTACACTATTTGGAACAGGAACACAACGCGAAAATACATCGCCCGCACATATCCATTTTTCTACCATATGTACAAATTATCTTGCCAATCCGCCCTCGCCTGCTATACTGATCTCATCGGGGAAGGGAAGTTTTTTTCATAAAGGCGCGCGCCATGCGGAGCGTCGCCGCCATGGAGAGGATGCCGGTAAGCCGCTCGCAGAGTATGTGCGCGTGGAATTTGAGACGTAAGGTACACATGGACAAAAGTTGCAAAACGAAATATCCCGTCATGCTCGTGCACGGCACCGGCTTTCGGGACATGAAGCTGCCGCTCTATTGGGGGCGCATTCCGAAGGCGCTCGTCGAACGCGGCGCTTCGATTACCTACGGCATGCAGGACGGCTGGGCGAGCGCTTCCTATAACGCGGCGCGCATCGCCGAGCGCATCCAAAGCGTGCTGGAGGAGACGGGCGCGGAAAAGATCAACCTCATCGGCCATTCGAAGGGCGGACTCGAGATCCGCATGGTCGCCTCGTCGCTGGGCATGGGGGACAGAATCGCGAGCGTTACGACCATCGCCACGCCGCACCACGGCTCGCGTACGATGGACCGGCTCCTCAAAGCGCCGCGCCGCCTCTTTAACCTCGCGGCGTTCGCCGTAAACAACTGGATCCGCGTCTTCGGCGACCGGGAGCCGGATTTTATCACGGTCTGCCGCGAGTTCTCCACCGAGCATATGGCGCGTTTCAACCTTGATAATCCCGACCATCCCGATGTATACTATCAGAGTTACGCGGGCTGGATGCGAAGGCCGACGAGCGATATCAACCTCGCCGTCGCAAACTTCGTCGTCGGCCTCATCGAAGGCGCGAACGACGGGCTGGTAACGGTTAATTCCTCCAGATGGGGCGAGAATTTCAAGGTGCTTGCCAGCGTGAGCCGCCGCGGCGTTTCCCACCTCGACGAGGTGGATTTCCGCCGCCTCCCTTTCTCGAGAAGGCGCGCGCATGGCCGCGTCGGGGACATTGTGGAGGCGTATGTCGAAATCGTTGCCGGACTCAGGCAGAAGGGCTTTTAAACCCCGGCAAGAAAGCATTCTAATATGATGAGTGGCGAATGAAAAAAAAGAAGAAATGGTATCGGCTCGACAACGCGGCCACGATTTATCCGGTGGTCATGAACCGGAAATGGATGGCCATGTTCCGCCTGTGCGCCACGCTCGACGCCGCGGTGGACCGCGAAGTCCTCGCCCGCGCGCTGAAAAAGGCGCTCCGGCGCATGCCTATGTTCAACGTATGCGTGAAGCGCGGCTTCTTCTGGTTCTACTTCGAGGAGCTCAGCGGCATCCCCCCCATCGAGGAGGACGTCGCCAACCCCTGCCTGCCCATCGACATCAAACAGAACAACGGCTTCCTTTTCCGCGTGCGCTGTCACGAAAACCGCATCGCGCTGGAATTCTTCCACGTGCTCACGGACGGCACGGGAGGCATGCGCTTTTTAAAGACCCTTGTGGCCGAATATCTTTCGATTAAATACGGCCTTGTGATCCCGCGGGACGAAGAAATACTCGACTGCTCGGAGCCGCCCAAGGCGAAGGAGATGGAAGACAACTTCCGCAACGTCGCGGGCGAAGTCACGCTCTCGCGCGGCGAGCCGGACGCGTACCGCATCACCGGCACCGAGGAATACGATCAGTTCATGAACATCGTTACCGGCATCGCCGACATTAAGGTCATCGCGGAAAAGGCTCGCGCGATGGGCGTTTCCGTCACACACTACCTCGCGGCGATCATGATACAGAGCATCGGCGACATCCAGAAAAAGGAATGGTCCCGCGCGAAGCGCCACAAACCCATCAAGATCTGCGTTCCGGTCAACCTGCGCAACATTTTCCCCTGCCAGACGCTGCGCAATTTTTCCTCCTACGTCAACCCGGGCTTAGAGTACAAGTACGGCGACTACAGCTTGAGGGAAATCGCGCATGCCGTGAAATGCTACATGGGCCTCGAGGCGACGCCGCAGAAGCTGCGCGCGAAACTTACCGCCAACGTTGAGGCGGAACTGCACCCCGTATTGCGCCGCGCGCCGCTGTTCATCAAAATACTGACCATGCGCGCCGTTTACAGGGCGACCGGGGACGTGCAATCCTCCGCGCTGCTCTCGAATCTGGGCACGGTCACGTTGCCCCATGAAATGGAAAAGCGCGTGACGCGCTTCGACTTTCAGCTGGGGCCGCTGTTCCAGAATAAGGTCACCTGCGGCCTCGTATCCTACAAGGGCAAGGCTTACATCAACTTTACGAGAACCATACGGGAAACGGACACCGAGCGGGGCTTTTTCATGCGCCTCGTCGAGGAGGGCGTCCCCGTGACAATCGAGAGCAACACGCGCGAAAGGAAGCTGATGGAATCATGTCATACTGCGTGAACTGCGGCGTAAAACTCGCCGATTCGGAAAAGCTCTGCCCGCTGTGCGAAACCCCCGTGCACAACCCGCGGAGCGTGGAAACTGAGGAGGACTACGCGCCCTATCCTCCGCGCGTTGAAACGCAGAAAATCAACCGGAGTTTCATCGCGGTGCTGGGGCTATTGATCCTTCTCGTTCCTATCGTGGTCACCTTCGTATGCGATTTGCTGGGCGATTTTCGCATAAACTGGTCGTTTTACGTGATCGGCGCGGCTTTAATGCTTTATGTGTTCGTGTTCGTGCCGATGTTCTTCAAAAAGAACCTCATCTATCTGTTCATTGCAATGGATGTGCTCGCCGTATGCCTTTATCTCGCGCTCATATTCTGGCTGACGGCGGGCATCAAGTGGTTTTTGACCACCGCGCTGCCCATCGCTGCCGCCACGGGCGCGCTCGTGGACTGCGCGACGCTGGTTTTCCGCGTACGGAAGCTCAGGGCCCTGCCCAAGTACGCGATATTGTGCTACATGCTCTGCGTGTACTTCATCGTGCTCGAAATCATCCTGGAGCTTGCCTTCTACGGATACGTTCTTTTGCAGTGGTGCTGGTACGCCAACGCGCCGCTCGTGCTGCTGGGGGCGCTGCTGTTCATCGTCAACGGCAAGGAAGGGTTGGTGGACGAGCTGCGAAGGCGTTTGTTCACCTGATTCAGGATATCGGCCGACGCCTTTCGGGAGCTCCGCCCCCGAGCTCCCGCCCAAGGGGCAAGTCCTTTGGGAATCCCAATTAAAATGTCCCGAAAGACGGGCCGTGGCAAAAAACCGTTGCGGCACGTCTTTTATTTTGCTATTCTTTTATAACGCAGATTACTTGGAAAGGCAAAAGCCATGAAACTGGTGTTTATATTCGGCAACTCGGCTGTAGGGAAAATGACCGTCGGACAGGAATTAATGAAAATAACCGATTTGCGCCTGTTTCACAATCATATGACGATAGAACCTGTGATTGAAATCTTCGGCTATTTCAACGGAAAAGCGATATCCCGGTTAAGGGAAGTAATTTTTGAAGAATTTGCTTCGTCAAAAAACGATGGGCTTATTTTTACCTATATGTGGGCTTTCGATCAGAAGTCCGACTGGGATTATATCGAGCGCGTGAAGGGCATCTTCAAACCCTACGGCACTGCGTTTTATTATGTCGAGCTTGTCGCCTCAAGGGAAACACGCCTTGAAAGAAACGCGACCGAAAACCGGTTGAGCAATAAAGCTTCAAAGCGGGATATCGAGGTTTCCAACCAAAGGCTGATTCGCGACGATGAGAAATACCGCCTGGAAAGCGAAGAGGGCGAAATACCTTTTGACAATTATATAAAGATCGACAATACCTGCCTTTCGCCCGATATTGTCGCCCAAAAAATAAAAGCGCGGTTCAATCTGTAACATGCGAAACAGGCGTTATCGCAAAGCGGGCCACATCGCTTTTTGTGATATGGCCCGTCGTTCTCTATGAAAGGCCCGCAAAGCAGGGCTTTTTTAATATGGGTTTCAGGGTCTTGCGCCCTTGCCGTTGCTAGTCCTTATGCAGCTTATTCTCGATTTCGGACTTGATGTGCGCGGCCTCGGCGGCGATCTTCGCGCGGATGGAGGCGAGCAAAGCCTCCTTCTCCTCCCTGTCCTGCCCCCAGAAGAACAGCGCGACGGTACCGGGACCGACGTGCGCGCCCGTGCCGGGCTCGTAACAGACGACCGTGAACTCCACTTTCGGATGGCCCGCGCGGATCTCCTGCGCAAGGGCAAGCGCATCCTCCTCGCAGCCGCCATGAGCAATGCCGGCGCGGCGGTTTTCCGCTGCGTCCAGCCAGCCTTCCTCAAAAATTTCAACCAGCATGCGCAGGGCTTTCTTCCGGCCGACGATCTTTTTATCCAGCACGATGCGCCCCTCCGCGTCCGCGGTCAGAATGGGCTTGAGGCTCAGCAGCGTGCCCGCGAGCGCCGCGCTCGCCGAAATGCGGCCGCCGCGCTTGAGAAACATCAGGTTGTCGACCATGAAGTGCTGGCGCATCTGGCCGCGCCGCGCATTGAGATAATCGGCGATCTCCGCGGCCGGCACGCCGCGATCCCTCATATCCGCAGCCTCGAGCACCATGAGGCCTTCCCCAAGGGAAGCCGCGCGCGTGTCCACCGCAAGTATGCTCCGTTCCGGATAAGCTGCGCGCAGGCTCTGCGCTGCGGTTTCCCCCGCGAAATACGTGCCGCTGATGCCCGAGGACATGGCGACGTAGAGTATATCGTCCCCCGCCTTGAGACAAGGCTCGAACGCGGCGGCGAAGGCCGCGGAATTGATCATGGAGGTGCGAAGCTCGAGCTTATCCTCGACGCGCATCCTCTCGTAGAAGGCCTCGCCGTCGAAGGTGCCGCCGGGCTCGTAGCAGAGCATTTCCTCCCCGTTCACCGTAAGGGTAAGCGGGATGATGCCGATGTTTCTTTTCTGTATCGCTTCCTCAGGCAAATTGGCCGACGAGTCCGTGAATATTCTGAGCGATATGGTAATCATCTCCTCGCTATCTGGCATACCAGACCATAATACCCAATCGCGGAGGCCATGTAAATGGCGGGAATGTGAAATAACTGGGGAGTTATGCCATGGCGTTTATGTACGCCTCTCGCGCGGGCCGACTTGCGGCGCGCCGTACATGATCCTCACGGCCTCCCGTATTTCCGCGTAGCAGGTGCAGCGGCACAGGTTCGACTGGAGCCATTCCTCGATAACGAGCTCCTCCGGCATGGCGGGATGCCGCATCATCATCGCGTAGCATACCATTAGGAAGCCTGAGGTGCAGTACCCGCACTGAAAGGCGTCCGCCTCGACGAAGGCGCGCTGCTGTGCGCTCGCGCCGCCGAGCCCTTCGACCGTGACGATCTCGTGCCCCTCGGCTTCCGCAGCGAGCATGAGACAGGCCTTGTTCGGCCAGCCGTCCACGACGACCGTGCACGCGCCGCAGTCACCGTTCCTGCAGCCCGGCTTCGCGCCGGTGAGGCCCAGCTGCTCGCGCAGCACATCCAGCAGAATGTCCGAAGGCCGCGCGGCGACCTCGCGCTCCTCCCCATTGACGTTTAGGCACAGGACGGATCTGCCCTCATAACGAACCATGTTCCCAACCCTCCAGCAAATCGCACAGCGTGTGTTCCATTACGAACGCCCGGTATTCCCCCGAGCCCTCCGCGTCCCCGTACGGATGCTCCGGCAGCGCCACGACCGCCCTTCGCGCGCGCTCGGGCGCGGGAACCCCGCGCTCGTTGAGGATTGCCTCGATTCTTGCGCTCCGGAAGGGATACGCGCATACGCCGGAGAATGCCGCGCGAAGGATATCCCCCTTCCACAGCGCGGTCACATTGACGAGCGGGTAGTCTATTTTCTCGTGCGCCGTCTTCTTGACGTGCGCATGGCGCGCCGCCAGCGCCCACGCGGGCACGGATACGCGCGTGACCAACTCCCCGGGAAGAAGCCGCATCCTCCGGTAAAACACGTCGTTGATGTTCGCCGTCCTCTCCTCCTCCGGCCCGCGAAGGCTAACCTTTGCGTCGCACAGCAGAAGGGGCAGCGCCGTTTCCCTGTAAATAATCGTGCCGCACAAGTTTCCGCCCAGCGTGACGCGGCACTGGTTCGTGTGGTCCGCGACGCGGCCGCAGGCGAGGCCGAGCAGGGGAAAAAGCTTCGTTTCCTTAATTTCGTTGAGCGTGCATGCCGCGCCGATGGAAAGGCCGTCTTCATTTTGGCCGATTCCCCTGCATTCAGGGATGCCCTTGACGTCGATCACCGCGTACGGGCGGATAGCGCCCGCGCGCGCCATGGTGATAATTTCGCTGCCCCCGGCGTAATAGAGCGCGCTCAGCCCCATCGCGGCATAGCGCGCGTATTCCCGCACGGCCTCCTCGAGCGTTTGCGCGCGGCAGTAGACGAAATCAAACGGGATCACGGAT
>DATMYG010000343.1:0-4663 GCA_035561055.1 Clostridia bacterium
GGTGTATATCACGACGATCCATTCGGTCTCTCCGCTTGGCCCGCGCGTGTTTTTCGGCGCGATCTCGGAACTCCTCTCGGGCGCGGTCATCCCCCTGCCCTTCTTCCCCGACGGAGTGCGGAAAATTGTGGAGCTCCTGCCTTTCGCGAGCGGGCAGAACGTACAGCTTCGCATCTATTCGGGCAACCTCGCGGGCGCAGAGATGGGGCGCGCGATGCTGCTGCAGCTTTTCTGGACCGCCGCGCTGATTCTCGGCGGCATGCTGTGGCTGCGCGCGTCGGAAAAGAAGATCGTCGTGCAGGGAGGGTAAGATGAGGCTATATTTCAAATACCTCGGCATCCAGCTGCGCTGCCAGATGCAGCACAAAAGCTCCTTCCTCCTCAATATGCTCGGACAGGCGCTCACGTCGCTGACAACGTTCCTGGGCGTATACTTCATGTTCCTGCGCTTCCACACGGTAGCGGGCTTTTCCTTCGAAGAAGTGCTGCTGTGCTTCGCGACAGTCCTTTTAAGCTTTTCCGCCGCGGAATGCTTCGGCCGCGGGTTCGACGCGTTCTCCCGCATGCTCGGCAACGGGCAGTTCGACCGCGTGCTCGTGCGGCCAAGGAACGAAGTGTTTCAAGTGCTGGGCACGAACGTGGATTTCACAAGGCTCGGGCGCTTCCTCGAGGCGGTCGTTGTTTTCGTATACGCCATCCCGCGCTGCGGCGTCGTGTGGACGTGGGATAAGGTCGTAACGCTCGCGCTGATGCTCGTATGCGGCGCAATCGTGTTTGTCGGCCTCTTTATCGTATACGCAGCGCTGTGCTTTTTCACGACCGAGGGGCTGGAGTTCATCAATATCTTCACGGACGGCGGACGCGAATTCGGCCGTTACCCGTTTTCGGTCTACGGCGAGGGCGTCCTCAAGTTCTTCACCTTTGTGGTGCCGCTTGCATTGTTTCAGTATTACCCGCTGATGTATTTGCTCGGCCGGGCGGACAGGTGGTGGTACTGCCTGCTGCCTCCGCTCTCGACGCTGTTTTTGATCCCCTGTCTGCTCCTCTGGAAGCTCGGCGTGCGGCATTTTCGCTCCACGGGCTCGTGAGCTTGCGAAAGGGCAGCCGTTCATACTATAATAACCGGGAAGAATCCGGAAAGGGCGGCAGAGAATGCGCGAGACCAAGGCGATGAAAGCAGAGCGGCTCAGACGAGCCCTCGACATGCTCAGGGATACCTATCCCGACGCGAAGCCCGAACTAGAGTTTACCTCCCCCTTTGAACTGCTCGTCGCCACCATGCTTTCCGCCCAGAGCACAGATAAGCAGGTGAACAAAGTCACGCGCGTGCTGTTTGAAAAATACAACACGCCCGAGGCGATGGCCGCGCTTTCCTACGAGGAGCTGAAGCCTTACATCAAGTTCTGCGGGCTTTACCAGACGAAGGGTAAAAACATACTTGCTTCGAGCAGAATAATCATGGAGCAATACGGCGGCGAGGTGCCGCGGGACCGGGATACGCTGACGACCCTTCCCGGCGTGGGCAGAAAAACCGCAAACGTGGTTGTCTCCAACGTGTTCGGCACGCCCGCCATCGCCGTGGATACGCACGTGTTCCGCGTGGCCAACCGCATCGGCTTCGCGGACGCGAAGGATGTGCTGGGCACCGAAAAGCAGCTCATGCAGGCGATCCCCGAGGAGCTCTGGTCGATCGCCCACCATTGGCTGATTTTCCACGGCAGGCGGTGCTGCGCCGCGCGCAACCCCAAATGCGATATCTGTACGGTACGGGAATGCTGCATGAAATACAGTAAGGAACACTGATATGCAATTTGTAGACAAGGCGAGGATCGTTATCAAATCCGGGGACGGCGGGGACGGCTGCGCCTCCTTCCACCGCGAGAAGTTCGTGCCCAAGGGCGGGCCGGACGGCGGGGACGGCGGCCGCGGCGGCGACGTGGTGTTTTTTGCCGACCCCAGCATGTCAACGCTGCTCGATTTCCGCTTCGAGCGTTTTTACCGTGCCGAGCCCGGCGAGAAGGGCAAGGCCGCGCTCTCTACGGGAAAATCCGGGAAGGACAAGGTCATCAAGGTGCCCGTGGGCACGCTCGTGCGGGATGTGGAAACCGGGCGGCTTATCGCCGACATGAACCGGCCGGGGCGGACGAAGGTGATCCTGCACGGTGGACGCGGCGGGCGCGGCAACGCGCGCTTCGCGACGCCGAGAAGGCAGAGCCCGCAGTTCGCGCAGCCCGGGCAGAAGACGCTCGAGCGCGAGGTGGAGCTGGAATTAAAAACCATCGCCGACGTCGGCCTCGTGGGGCTGCCCAACGTGGGCAAGTCGACGATGCTATCGGTGCTCACGAGCGCGCGCCCCAAGATCGCAAACTACCATTTTACGACGCTCACGCCCAACCTGGGCGTGGTCAAGCGGTACGACAAAACCTTCGTGCTCGCGGACATCCCGGGCCTTATCGAAGGCGCCGCGGAGGGCGCGGGCCTTGGGCACGACTTTCTGCGGCACGTCGAGCGCACGCGCATGCTTATCCATGTGGTGGACATCTCCGGTTCGGAGGGGCGCGATCCCGCTGAGGATTACCGGCAGATCAACGAGGAACTGGGAAAATATTCCGAACGGCTTTCCGTGTTGCCCCAGCTCGTCGCCGCCAACAAAATGGACCTCACGGGCGCGGAGGAAAATCTCGCTGCCTTCCGCGAATCCGTCGGCAAGGGAATCGACGTGTTCCCCGTTTCCGCCGCGACCGTCGACGGCTTCGACGCGCTGCTGGACCGGACGCTGCAGATCCTCGGCACACTTCCCAAAACCTTCGAATTCGAGGAGGAGGAACTCGTCGAGGGGCAGAAGTACGAGCCGGGCTTCGCCATAGAAAGGGACGGGGACGTGTTCGTCGTATCCGGTGGAACGGTGGACTACCTGCTCGACACCACCTACGCGGACGACGAAGGTTCCATGCGGCGCTTCCAGCAGTACCTGATCAAGGAAGGCGTCATCGACGCGCTCAGGGCGGCTGGAGCCACCGAGGAAAGCACCGTTCGCATGGGCGAGTGGGAATTCGACTTCATCGAATAAGGGGGATTTCAATATGACAGGCAAACAGCGCGCGAAGCTCAAGAGCATGGCGAACACCACGCCCGCGCTTTATCAGATCGGCAAGGGCGGCATCACGCCCGAGGTACAGGAACAGCTCGACGCCGCGCTCGAGGCGCGCGAACTTATCAAGGCGACGGTACTGGAAAGCTGCCCGGTTTCCGCGAAGGAAGCGCTCTCCACACTTTCCGAGCGCCTGCGCGCGGAACCCGTGCAGAGCATCGGCCGCAAGATCACGCTCTACCGCCGCTCGAAAGAAAATCCAAAAATCGAATTGGACTAACGCGGCGGCATAACGCGCCCGGGTAGTATACCCGGGCGTTTTTCTTTCCACAAAAATTATTGACAAACGATAATAATTGGGATATGATGGCAGCACAAATTATTGTAAATCAATAATTAGAAAGGATGTTTATGAAACGCAAGCTGTTCTATGTTCTCCTCGCGCTGGAAGCCGCGGCATGCGTCGCGCTGTGCCTTGCCAAGGACGCGCTGCCCAACCTGCTCACCGTCGCGGTCGCCTTCCCGTTCGAGCAGCTCGGCCTCGGGCTGCGCGCTCTGTCTCTGGCGGGGAGGTTCGGCAATGCGGCGGCGCTGGCGCTCTACGCGGCATTCTGCCTGCTGCCGGCGGGCTATCTGTTCTTCATCCGCAGTAAGCGCGGGTGGCACGCGGAGGACGCGCTTCCGGTCCTCGTTTCGGCGCTGCTGTTCGCCGTCGTGTATCTGATGATTAACCCAAGAGAGATCGGCGCGCGGCTCCCCTTCCCCGGAGAAAGCGGACTTGTGATGGGCAAAGCGGTGCTCGGCAGCGTAATATACTCGGTACTCATCGGCTACGTCGTGCTCCGCGCGCTGCGGCTTGCCTTTGAAAGCGGCTCCGACCGGCTGTACGCTTCCCTCTCGGTGCTGCTCGCCCTGATGAGCCTGCTGTTCGTATGGGCTGTCTTCTATATGTGCTTCGGGGATATGGTGAACGCCTTCGCCGCGCTTGAAGAAAACGCCGTGAGCGTGCCCGGCGTGCGCCGCGTCTTTGTCGCGCTGCGCTTCCTCGCGGGGGCGTTGCCGTATGCGCTTGACTTTTTCATCGTACTCGTCGTCAGGCGGCTTTTCGATGAAATGCGGGCGGACCGCTACTCGGATGCGGCCGTCTCAGCCTCGCGAAGGCTTTCCCGCTGGTGCGCGGGGGCGCTCGCCGCGACGGTAGTGACGAACATCGGCTTCAACGTGCTGCAGCTGCTGTGCGCAAAAGCGCTCACAGACTTCAACAGCACGCTGAATCTGCCGTTGACCTCGATCCTATTCGCGCTCGCGGCGCTGCTGTTCTCGCGCATCGTCGCCGAGAATCAGAAGCTCAAGCGGGACAGCGACCTAATTATATGAGGGACGCGGTATGGCGATACGGGTGTACCTTGAGGATGTGCTCAAAAGCCGCGGGATCACCGGCAAGGAGCTGTGCGCCATGGTCGGCGTCACGGAGGCGAACCTTTCCATCCTGCGCAGCGGCAAGGCGCGGGGCATCCGGTTCGGAACGGTCAACCGGATCTGCTACTACCTCGGCTGCGACGTGGGGGATAT